>JBEKYV010000340.1:0-4360 GCA_049510515.1 Solirubrobacteraceae bacterium
TTCGACCCTCCCTCATACACCGCCCGCTTCGCCAGCGCAATTGTGTTTGGCGCGCGACGGGCGAGGCGCTCGGCGGTCGCCCAGGCCTCCTCCATGAGCTTCTCGGCGGGGACCACGCGGTGAACCAGCCCGAGATCGGCCGCCTCGCGGGGGTCGAGCAGGCGTCCCTCCAAGATGAGCTCAATGGCCCGGGCCTGGCCGAGCATCCGCGACAGGCGCTGGGTTGAACCCCCGCCCGGGGTGAGTCCCAGGAGGATCTCCGGCTGTCCAATCGGTCCTCCCCGCGAAGAGATGATGCGCACGTCGCATGCCAGGGTCAGCTCACACCCTCCTCCAGTGGCAGTGCCGTTGATTGCGGCGACGAACGCCGCCCGGGCTCTGTTCATACGACGAAAGACATGGTGGACCCTTCGCATCTCGAGTACGCCGGATGCCGGCGTGTGCCGCAGGGCGGCGCGCACGCCCGGTACTCGCTCGATGCCTGCGACGGCCCGCAGGCCCCAGCCGGCGAGCACAGGCGGCAGCGGGCGTTCGAATCGCGTGGAGCGCGACAGGATCTCTGCCACGTCGTAGTGGGTGATGAAGGCGCTCGGATGCTCACCGGTGAGGATCACGGCGCCGACTCCCGGGTCAGCATCGGCGCGCTCCACAAGACGCTCGAGCTCGACCACCATCGAGGCGGTCATGAAGTTGTGAGGCGGGTTGTGCAGGCGCGCCAGCAGCACTCGCCCGCGTTGCTCGATCTTCACGGACCGCGCCATCGAGAGCCCTACCAGCGATCGCGGTGGATGGCCTCTTCGATCGGTCGACGTCGCACGGGGCCGAACTTGCCCCGTGGCCAGCCGACCGGCACCAGCGCGAAGGTCTTGACGTGACGCGGGATGCCGAGCGCCTGCTTGAACTGGTCCTCGAGCGCCAGGTGCATCGTGGTGATCGTCGCCCCCAACCCGAGTGCCCGCGCCGTCAGGAGGAGATTCTGCACACCCGGATAGACGCTGGCCGCTTCGTTCATGTCGGCGAACCGTTTGGCGTGGCGAAGGAAGCCCAGTGCGTTGCGCCAACCAAGGGCTACGACAGCACCCAAAATCGTGCGCCATGCCGCGAGCAAGCTCTTCCTCTGGAAGCTCGTGTCGTAGCAGGCAACGATCAAGGTCGGCGTTTGGGCAAAATGCTCGGCTTGGTACTCAACTGCTCGATTCAAGCGCTCAGACTGGTCGGGTTGCATCGTGCTCGACGGGAGATGAGCGAAGGTGTCCCGGTAGAGGCCGAACACCTTGGCCCACAGCGGAGCCAAGCTCTCAATTGCCGCACGGTCCGTGATGACAAGCCAGCTATAGGCCTGAGCGTTTCCGCCACTAGGGGCCCATGATGCCGCCTCGACGAGCTTGTCGAGCAGCTCAACCGGCACCGGGTCGGGATCGAGACGGCGCATGGCGCGCATGGTCCGCATCACCGGATGCAGCGGGGCATCGAGCCCGAACGCCAGACCGTTCCTCTCCAGAACACCCTCAGCGAGCGGTGTGCCGAGTCTGACAGCTTCGCTCGGGCTGAACACCGAGCCGGTAGGTGAGACGATTGTCCACGAGTGCGCGCGCCCCTTGAGTTTGTTATCGCTACCAGATGTAACCTAGTAATGACTAGGTCTAGATATGGACTCTACCGAGGGATGGTTAGGTTGTCAAGGCCGGCGTGACGCGGCAGGCGATGGGTGGGTTTGTGATTCGTTGGCCGGTCTGACCTACTCGTGGTCAGTATCGACATGGCACATAGACCCATGTCCGAGCAGGCGCTGCGGTTGGGGCTGGCTCAGCTCGCCCGGTCGCTACGCCGCGTCAACCCCGGCGTGCAGTTCACGTTCGTCCGGCCAAATGAACGATTGAATCGGTCCGCCGCGCCGGCGAGGGCGCGGAAGATCCGACGGCCCGGTGCCCTTCCAGAGAATGAGCGCACGGTCGCTCACCGGCGAGGCATGGCGACCGCGACCTCCCTGCGCCGGTCGTAGGAAGACCACGTCCACAAACGCCCTGACCACCTGCTGCTTCTCCTCGCGTGACAGAGACCGCAGCGCTTCGGCAGTCAGTCCATGCGCACCGACCGCCGCACGAGCGCCGAGCGCGTCAATCCGCTGCTCGGCCTGCGAGACCGCATCGACGTACTGCGCCAGCCATGTGCTCCAGTCATCTCCGAGCAGGCGTATCGCTTCGGTGTTTTCACGGAAGGCATTCAGGTTCTCTTGAGCGTCCTGGAGAGCTCCGAGCGCGGCGGCCATCTCCTCGTCGACCGACGTTCCCTCGAACTCTGGGCGCAGGCGCTGGAGTTCGTCGCAGATAGCGTCTTCGACGTACCGCTCTGCGTTGTTCGCGATGACCGCGGACGGGCTGGGACAGCGTCCGGCCGCGTGCTTGCGGCGGCAACGATAGACCCGCTGCGTCTTCTCGCCGGTTTTGGCCCAGCCCTGAGACATGAGATAGCGGCAGCCCGAGCACCGGATCAAGCCGCTGAGCAGCGGCAGGGGGGTGGAGGGCTTGGCGTTGCCAGGGCCGCCGAAGGCGTTGGAGGGGTCCATCTGCGCGGACTCCCACAGCTTCGGGCTGACGAGCGCAGGGTGGGCGTTGGGGTTGATCGCCGGGGCTCGTCTGCCTTGGTTCTGATTCACCGACCAGAAGGCCTCGCCGATATAGATGCGGCGAGCGCAGAGGCGCTGGACCGCCGTCGCGGTCCACATTCGTTCAGGCTGTGGTGCGACCTCTTGCAGCCACTCCGCGATGGCGGCCCACGTTCGTCTCTGCTCGCCTCGCAGGCGGAACGCCTCGACGAGGAACGGGGCGTCGGCGTTTGGCGTGAAGCGCCCGTCGGCCCCGCGGTCGTATCCGAAGGCGCCGTAGGGAGCGACGTGGACGCCGCGCTCGACGGCCGACCTGGCCGCCGTCTCCCAGTTCTCCTTGTTCAGCTCGCGGAAGTACTCGGCCATGCCCAGCGACAGCTGCAGGAACAACCGCCCCTGCGGCATCGTGAAGTCGAACTGCGGCTCGCTCGCGCTGGCGAACTCGCCGCCGTGCTCCACCAGTTCGCTGAGCGCCGTATAACCGCCGATGAGCGTGCGGGCAAAGCGATCGAGCCGGTAGACGACGATCCCCTTGCTTTCCCCGCTGCGGATGCGCTCCATGATCGCGTTGAGAATCGGCCTGTCCATCGTGCCACCGGACACGTTCTCCTCGGGCGGGTTGAGCTCCAGGCGCTCGCCGCGGCGCTGCGCCCAATCGCGAATCGCCTTCTCCTGCGTGGTGGGGGAGATGTAGCTCTCGCCAGCGCGATCGCCGACCCGCGAGACGCGGATGTAGCCATCGAACGGCGCCCGGGCAACGTCCGTTCCTCGATCTAGATTTGAGATCGATGCCACCCGAGGACTATAGCATCGCAGTGATAGATATGGACGCCTTCTACGTCTCGATCGAGCTGCAGCGCCGGCCCGAGCTGCGCGGGCTGCCGGTGGTCGTTGCCGGGACGGGCCCGCGCGCGGTGGTCACGACCGCGAGCTACGAGGCGCGGCGCTTCGGCGTCGGCTCTGCCATCCCCGCCGCGCGGGCGCGGCGGCTGTGCCCGCAGGCGGTGTTCCTCCCGCCCGACTTCGCCACCTACCGCGAGGTGTCGGGGCAGGTGATGGGGATCGTGCGCGCGCAGGTCGAGCGGGTGGAGGTGGTGGGGCTCGACGAGGCCTACCTCGACCTCAGCGGGCTGCTTTCCCCGCGCGCGGCGATGCGCCGTTTGGTGCGGGAGATCCGCGAGGCGACGGGGATCGTGTGCTCGGTGGGGATCGGCCCCAACAAGCTCGTCGCGAAGGTCGCCTCTGACGCGGAGAAGCCTGCCGGCTTCGTGGTGCTGAGCCGCGAGCAGGCGTGCGCGCGCTTCGGTGGCTCGCCGCCGGGCCTCGTGCCGGGGATCGGCCCCAAGACCGCCGCGCGCCTGGCGCAGCTGGGCCTCACCACGCTCGCCGCTCTCGCCACAGCCCCCGAGGCGGTGCTGGTCGAGCGCTTCGGCCCCAACCTCGGCCGTGAGCTGCGCCGCCGCGCGCGCTTCGAGCACGACGGCGTGGTCGGCGCCGCGCGCAAGGTCGTCTCGGAGTCGCGCGAGCGCACCTTCGACCACGATCTGCACGACCCCGTGCAGCTGAGCGCGCTGCTCGAGCGGATGTCCGCCGAGCTGTGCGCCAGCCTCGCCGCCCACGGGCGCAGCGGGCGCACGATCGGGATCAAGGTGCGCCTCGACGACTTCACAACCGTTACGCGCGCCCACACGCTCGCCGAGCCAACCGCCGACCCGCGGGTGGTCGATGCGGTCGCGCAACGTCTGCTGCGTGAGT
>JBEKYV010000341.1:0-4330 GCA_049510515.1 Solirubrobacteraceae bacterium
AGGAGTGGCTTGGCGGCTCAGCCTGAGTGGTGCGTCTGAGCCTGCATCTGCCGGCGCAGGCCGAAGAAGAAGTCGAGGCCCGAGAGCACGGTCACAAGCACGGTCGCATACAGCAGCAGCGCCACCCACAGCGGTTTGCCGGGCACGGCGATCACTGCGAGGATCGCGGCGATCTGCATGCAGGTCTTGACCTTGCCGAACATGCTCGCGCCCATCACCACACCCGCCTGGGTGGCGCCCATGCGCAGCACCGTGACCGCCAGCTCACGCGTGATGATCACCATCGCCACCCACGCCGCCAGACGCCCGAGCGAGACGAGCGAGAGCAGCGCGGCGATGATCAGCAGCTTGTCGGCGAGCGGGTCCATCAGCTTGCCGAAGGTCGTGATCGACCCGCGCGTGCGCGCGAGGTAGCCGTCGGCGAAGTCGGTGAGCGAGGCCAGCGCGAACACCACCGCCGCGAGCACGTCGCCCGATGGCGTGTTGCCGAGCAGGGCGACGACCAGCACCGGTACCAGCATGATCCGCAGCACGGTGAGCACGTTCGGTAGGTTCAGGGGGAACATGGGAGTACGCAGCATTATGTCGGCAAGGAGGAATCGCACATGAACAGGCGCACGCTGGGGCCCGGCGGCCCCGAGGTCTCGGAGATCGGGCTGGGGTGCATGGGGATGTCGGCCTTCTACGGGGCGACCGACGAGGCTGAGTCCACCGCGACCATCCAGCGCGCGCTGGAGCTGGGGTGCGGCTTCCTCGACACCTCCGACATGTACGGGCCGTACACCAACGAGGAGCTGGTAGGCCGCGCGATCGCCGGCCGCCGCGACGAGGTGTTTCTGGCGACCAAGTTCGGGATCAAGCTGGAGCTGACGCCGACGCCGCGCCGCTCGGTGGATGGCAGCCCGGCGTACGTGCGCGAAGCGTGCGAGGGCTCGCTGCGACGCCTCGGCGTCGATCACATCGACCTCTACTACCAGCACCGCGTCGACCCCTCCACCCCGATCGAGGAGACCGTCGGCGCGATGGCCGAGCTGGTGGGGGAGGGCAAGGTCCGCCACCTCGGCCTCTCCGAGGCGAGCGCCGCGACGATCCGCCGCGCCCACGCGGTGCACCCGATCACCGCCGTGCAGAGCGAGTACTCGCTGTGGACGCGCGACCTGGAGGATGAGATCCTGCCGGTGATCGACGAGCTGGGGATCGCGCTGGTCGCCTACTCGCCGCTCGGCCGCGGCTTCCTCGCCGGGCGCTTCTCCTCGCGCGATGAGATCGAGGAGGGCGACTTCCGCCGCTACGGCCCCCGCTTCAGCGAGGAGAATTTCGAGCGCAACCTCGCTCTCACCGAGCGCGTCCGTCAGCTGGCCGCGGAGAAGGGCGTTACCCCGGCGCAGCTCGCGCTGGCGTGGGTGCTCTCGCGGGGCGAGCAC
This sequence comes from Solirubrobacteraceae bacterium, assembly GCA_049510515.1. GTDB lineage: Bacteria > Actinomycetota > Thermoleophilia > Solirubrobacterales > Solirubrobacteraceae > Palsa-744. Next base: position 1,425 of record JBEKYV010000341.1, read on the forward strand.
ATCGTCCCGATCCCGGGCACCAAGCGGCGCTCCTACCTCGAAGACAACCTCGCCGCCGCCGAGGTGCGGCTGAGCCCGGAGGAGTCCGAGCGGATCGCCGCCGCGGTTCCGCCCGCGACGGGGGATCGCTACGACGCGCAGGGGATGACCACGGTCAACAGGTAGGCGGGACCGTTGCCGGTTTGCGGCGGGGACGGTGGCTGTGCGTGGGTTGCTCGGCCACCGTGCCGTGACCGCCCGCCAACGGCATCCCCGCGGGCGGCACGCTAGGGTGGCCCCCATGGACATGCAACTCGTGCCGATGGTCGTCGAGCGCACAGCGCGCGGCGAACGGGAATTCGACATCTACTCGCGGCTGCTCAACGAGCGGATCATCTTCCTGGGCGTCCCGATCGAAGACCAGGTCGCCAACCTCGTGGTGGCGCAGCTGCTGCATCTCGAGGCGGAGGATCCCGACAAGGACATCGCGATCTACATCAATTCGCCCGGCGGCTCGATCTACTCGGGCCTTGCGATCTACGACACGATGAACTTCGTCAAGCCCGACATCGCGACGATGTGCGTGGGCGTGGCGATGTCGATGGGCTCGCTGCTGCTGGCGGGCGGTACCAAGGGTAAGCGGGCCTGTTTGCCCAACAGCCGCATCCTGATCCACCAGCCCTCCGCCGGCTTCGAAGGGCAGTCCACCGACATCGAGATCCACGCCCGGGAGATCCTCAAGGTGCGCGAGCGGATCGACGAGATCTACGCCGAGTGCACCGGCCGCTCGCAGGAGGAGGTCCGCCACGACATGGAGCGCGACCGCTTCTTCAACGCCGAGCAGGCCTTGGAGTACGGGATGATCGACCGGGTGCTCGAGAGCCACTGAGGCTCAACTCACCCCGTGCTCGATGAGCCCGAGCCCCTCGATCTCGATCCGCACGACGTCCCCCGTTGACAGAAAGACCGGAGGGTCCTGCCCCAGGCCGACGCCCGACGGCGTGCCCGTGAGGATCAGATCGCCTGGGAAGAGCGTGCAGGTCTCGGAGATGAAGGCGACCAGCTCGGGCACTCCGAAGATCAGGTTGGAGGTGTTGGAGTCCTGGCGCAGGGCGCCGTTGACCCAGGTGCGCAGGCGCAGCGAATGCGGGTCGGGGACCTCCTCGGCGGTGGTGATCCAGGGGCCGTATGGGCAGAAGCCGTCGGCGCCCTTGGCGCGCGTCCACTGCGGCTCGCGGCCCTGCAGGTCGCGCGCGCTGACGTCATCGGCGACCGCGTAGCCCGCGACGCGCCCGCCGGCGCCCATCACCACCGCGAGCTCCCCCTCGTAGTCGAGGCGGCGCACGACCTCGGGACAGCGCACCGGCGCGTTCGGCGGGGCGGCGGAGGCGGGCAGCTTCATGAACACGAGTGGCTGCGCGGGCGGCTCGCCGCCGGTCTCGGCGACGTGGTCGGCGTAGTTGAGCCCGATCCCGAAGATCGCCCGCGGCGCGGGTACGGGCGCGAGTAGCGTCACCTCCCCGAGCGGCCAGGTGGGCCCGGGCCCGTCGGACCCACCCACCGCGGCGGCGCTCTGCGCCAGCGCGGGGCTGCCCAGCACGTCGAGTACCTTGAGGCGCTCGTCGGCGAAAGCGGTGACGTGACCGTCCGCGACGGTCCCTGCACGCGGGGCGTCGCTTCCGTGAGGCTTGAAGGTCGCCAGGCGCATCGGCGCAGCGTACCCGCCTCATGGGGGTTATGCTCGCCCGGCGTTGGCCGGCCTGAGCAAACTGGAGCGCCTCCTGCTGGCGGCGGTGGCCGTGACGGTGGCGCTGGCGGGCGCGGCGAACTACGGCGCGTGGGCCGCGGTGCCCCGCTTCGCATTGGCGACGGTGGCGCTGGCGGGCCTCGCGTGGGCGGTGGCGCTGGGAACCGAGCAGCTGGGCGAGCACATCGGCGCGGCGGCAACCGGCGTGCTGCAGGCGACGCTCGGCAACCTGCCGGAGCTGCTGGTGGTGATCTTCGCGCTGAAAGCGGGCGAGCTGGTCGTCGCGCAGACGGCGCTCGTCGGGTCGCTGTTGGCCAACGCGCTGCTGGTGCTCGGCCTGGCGATCGTCGCGGGTGCGCGGCGGGCGCCCGACGGGGTGATGCGCTTCTCAAGCCGCCTGCCAAACGACGCGACGACGCTGCTGCTGGTGACCGTCTTCCTGATCGTGCTGATCGGCCTCGCGCTCAGCTCCGGCAGCGCGGCGGGTGCCCACGTGGACACGATCTCGGTCGTCGGCGCTTGCTGCCTGCTGGGGGTGTACGGGACGTGGCTGGTGCCCTACCTGAGCGCCAAGTCGCCGGCCGGTGAGCCGCGCGCGGAGCAGGTCCGGGGCGGGCCGACGCGCCTCTCGCTGCGCGCGACGGTGACGCTGCTCACGGTGGCGGCGATCGGCGCCGGCTTCGTCTCGGAGTGGTTCGTGAGCGCGCTGCATCCGGCGATCGCGATTCTGCATATCTCGACCGCCTTCGCCGGCCTCGTGATCGTCGCGATCGCGGGCAACGCGGTCGAGAACGTGGTGAGCATCTCCCTGGCGGCGCGGGGCAAGTCCGACCTCGCGATCGCCGTCGTCAAGAGCTCCGTCGCGCAAACCGCCGCCTTCCTCTTCCCTGCCCTCGTCCTGATCTCCCTCGTCCTCCCCACCCAGCTGACGTTCGCGCTGCAGCCGATCTACATCGGCGCCCTGGGCCTGATGACGATCGCGGTGTGGCAGGTCACGGCCGACGGCGAGGCGGCCTCCTTCGAGAGCTGGGCACTGGCGGCGATCTACGTGATCGTGGCGGTGGTGGCGGCGTACCAGTAGGACTTACCCCCGCGTCAGACCCCCGATCAACGCCCCCGCCAAGCCCCCGGCCGTGGCCGCCTGCACATTGCTGCCGTCCACGGCCTCGGCGGGGGAGAT
>JBEKYV010000342.1:0-4304 GCA_049510515.1 Solirubrobacteraceae bacterium
CACCAATTGGTAGGCCAAGCATGCCCCAGAGCTAATCATGTCCACGTGGCAGGCCGTCTCGTTGCCGCTCACGCGGGCAATATGCCGCGGGTCCTCAAGTGGCGGATCTCCGAAGCCTTTTAGCCAGCCAGCTGCGCCTGCATCGCCTCCGCCAGGGCGAGCGCCCCCGAGAGGGGCCTTACCATGACGACGAACTCGTCGATCAGACCATCCTCGTTGGTGTGCAGAAAGTCACACCCCTCAACCTGGCGGCTGCCGACCCGCGCTTCGAAGACGAGCGCGTGGTCGTGCCCTTCGGGAGCCCCAATCTCGCGGAGGTAGCGGAAATCCTCGAATACGCGGGCGACCGCCTGCAGCAACAGCGCAACCTCCTCACGCCCTTTGTAGGGCTTGAACACAATTGGGCTGCGGAACACCACGTCGTCGGCAAGCAGCCCCACCGCGCGCTCGATATCCAGCGCCTCGATCGCCTCGCGGAATGCAGTCATCGGAAGAGCCACACAGTACGCCGATACGTCATCTCACGCCACCCCCGCCGGCACGGCGCGCAGGCGCGCAAGTGCGGCAAGGACCGCCTCGCGGGCATCCTGGGGCTCGAGCACGGCGGCGTCGCCGGCTTCTCTGAGCACCTCGCGCACCAGCCAGCGCACGCCGGCAAAGCTCAACTCCACAACCACCGAGCCGTCGGCACGCTCCTCGACGACACGGCGGCTCTCGCGCGCCCAGCGCGCCCGCTCGGGGGAGATCCACAGACGCGCGATGCGCGATGCCTCCACCTCGCCGGTGCGCATCCAACCCTCCACTTCGGCCGCCGGATCGACCTCGGCGCGGGGCTCGAAGTGCTCCTCGGAGATCTCCGCGCGCCTGATGCGATCGAGGCGGAAATGGCGGACGTCCCCGCGCGCGGGGTCGAATGAGGCCACATACCAGCCCTCGCGCCCGTTGATCAGGGCGTAGGGCTCGACCCGCCGCTGGGAGAACTCGTCCTCGTTCTCCTTGTAGTAGTCGAGCTCGATCAGCCGGTGCTCGATGATCGCGGTCGAGATCTGCCGGGACACATCGGAGTCGTTGCTGGTGCCGTGCGCCACCTGCAGGCCCTGCTCCATCGGATCACCGCCGAGGGCGGTGACGATCTTCTCCCGTGCCGAGGTCAGCGAGCCCTCGGGGATGTGCTCGCCGATCAGGTCGATCGCCGCGATCAGCGCCTTCGCCTCCACCGGCAGCAGTCGCGCGGGACGGTCGAAGTTGTCGCTGTAGGGCTCGGGGTCCACCTCGATTTCGCCCTCCTCCTCGAGGATTTCCGCATACAGCACATACGAGCCGCCGCCAAAGTTGACCACGTTCAGCACGTCGATGTCCTCGCGCAGCTCCTCCTCGCTCAGCTGCAATCGCTCCTGCAGCTCGGGGAGCGACTCGCGCCGTCCCTCGCGCCCAGCGTGGATCAGGATGCCGGCGAGCGTCACCAGGCGCGCAAAGCGCTCGGGCCGGATCGCCGCCTCCGCGCGGCGCGTGTCATCGGATGATCCCTCTGGATCCGCCGGTGATCCGGTGCGCCGCCGGCGGCTTTTCACGGGTCGCGGCTGCGCGCCGCCGCGTGGCCTGCCGAAGGCATCCGCCTCTCCGTCGAGATCGCCGAGGGCGCTCTCTGCGTGACGGCGCTCCAGCAGCTCCAGCCGCGTGGAGAGCTCCTCGGCCAGCTCAGGTGGACCCAGCAGGCGGGCGTGCTCCCCCAAGCCCAGCACCCATGAGACCAGCATTCGCGGCGCGGCGTAGGGGGTCAGGAAGATTCGGTCGCCGGATCCCTCGTCCTCCGCGGCGAGGATCTCACCGTAGCGGCCGAAGTGGCGCTCGATCTGCCACGCGATCCGCTCGGACACCAGAATCTCCGCCACACCACGCTGCTCGCCCAGCTGCCACTCGGCGCGGTTGGCGTAGGCGCGCGGGTCGAAGTCGGTGGGGCGCCTGAAGTCATGCTCGGCCTTGGTCGCGTATGCCACTTTGCCGCGGATGCGCGAGAGGCGAAAGACACGGATCGCCTTGCGCTCGTGAGCGTAGCCCAGCAGATAGAACTCCCCCCCTTGAAACAGCAGGTGATAGGGGTCCACGCGCCTGCCGCCCAGCTCGTCGCGCTCCATCGAGTAGTAGTCGAAGGTGATCGTCTTCTGGCGGAAGATCGCCGTCTCCACCTTCGCCAGGCGCGCCGAGAGCTCGTGGCCGCCGGCAGAGGCGGTGATGCCCAGCCCGACGGAGCGCTGCTGCTCGGGTGCCCGCAGGGGGCTGGGCCGCCCCCAGGTGATCTGCTGCAGCGCCAGCCGCAGCGGCTCGGCGTAGGCGAACTCCCCATCGAGCAGGTGCAGCGCGGTCTGCAACGCCGCGAGCTCCTCGTCTGTGAACTCGATCGCCGGCAGATGGAAGCTCTCCGAACGCAGCGAGTAGCTCTCCTGCTCGGCCGCGGCATCCGCGGGTCGATCCACTGTGAGCTGGATCCCAAGCGATTCCAGCTCGGCGCGATCCGCGTAGAAGCGCCGCGCGAACGCGTCCTCGTTCATTGCGCTGTAGCCCTCCACATCGCGCCGGATCTCCAGAGCCGTGACCGGCCGACGCTCGGCCATCAGGTAGGAGATCAGCGAGAGCTGGCGGATCAGCTTCTCGGTGTCCTTCGCCATCCTCGCTCAAAGATAGAACCCGATGGCGAGACTGTGCTCGCGCCGCGGCCAGACGAACCCGCTATTTGCGGAGTTTGGCCATCCTGCTACGCGGCCTCGAGCGCTTCGGACTCAAGCTCTTGGCGCTGCGGGAAGTAGGCGGCAGTGGTGAGCGCACGGTCAAACTCCGACCAATGGCGCCCAGGCGCCAGCTCCTTCTCCAAGCGATCGAAGCTGCCCAGACGCCCGCCGAGGTTGTCGATCATGTGGACCAGTGTCGCCTCCCGCGTACACGGCACCACTGGGCTGCCGTGCTCTAGCGAGCCGTGGTGGGAGAGGATGATGTGCAGCACCGCCCACGCCAGCTGCTCGGGAAAGCCCTCGATCTCCTCGATCTCACGGCGAATGCGGTAGTAGCCGAGCGCGATCTCCCCATGCAGGCGGCCGAGATCGGTGAGGTCGATGCTGCGCGTGTCCTCCGCGTATGCCTCGAGCTTGCCGATGTCGTGCAGCAGTGCGCCGGTGACAGCCACATCTCGGTCGATGCCGGGGAACGTCGCCGAGGTGGCGCTCACCGCCTGCGCCACGCCCAGGCAGTGCTCCAGCAGCCCATGGGTGTAGGCCTGGTGGTAGTACTTCGCGGCGGGCGCCATTCGGTAGCCGGCCCACATCTGCGAGCCCTCCCCGAGCACCCGCTCCAACAAGCGGCGCAGGTGGGGGTCCTGAACCGTGAGGATCAGCTCGCGCAGGTCGCGCTCCATCTGCCCCGCCTCGCGCAGTGGCCCGGGGAGCAGATCCTCGGGCGTGAAGCTTCCGGGTACGGGGGCGTCGAGCCCGCGCAGGTTGATCTGCGGCCCAAAGCGGGGATGCACCGCGTAGCGCCCGCGCACGTGCACGGGCTCACCTGAGCGTGCCACCGCCTCGGCCTGCTCCAGGCCATCCCACACCATCGTCGGCACCGCCCCCGTGCGGTCGCCCAGCAGCAGCCTCAGATAGTCGCCGCCGTCGCGGCGCGGGCGGCGCTCGAGCTGGCGCACCAGCAGCACCTGGTCGAGCTCCATCCCGTCTGTCAGCTCGTTGATCAGCACGTGATTGAAGGTAGTCATCGCTGCGGACGGTATGGCAGCGCGATCCATTTAGACGACCGTAGTGCATGTTCATCGAAGTCATTGAGGAAAGAGGTATGGAGATGTGCCGAAACGTCCAACCACCCTAGGGAAGTTCGGCCTCCCGGTACCTAGACGTTTTTATGCGTCTCTCCTACCTTATGTTGTGTAAGGCTCAGTTTTGTAAGTCAACGTTTATTCGTAGCGCCGGGAGGAGCGGAGATGACGATGACAGCGACAGCGACGGGGAACATGCGGGTGGTCAGCTGGAACGTGAACGGGATCCGGGCACGGTGGCCACGCCTGACGGAGCTGCTCACCTGCGAGCGGCCCGATGTGGTGTGCCTGCAGGAGACCCGCTGCTCGGAGTGGCACTTCCCGAGCGAACGACTGCGAGAGATCGGCTACCAGTCGCGCCACAGCCCCGGCTCCCAGCAGGGGGGCGGCGTGGCGATCCTGGTGCGTGAGGATCACCCGATCACCGAGCGCAGCGTGGAGCTCGACCACCAGCGCGACATCGCCGAGGGCCACTGGATCGAGCTGACCACCGAGG
>JBEKYV010000343.1:0-4303 GCA_049510515.1 Solirubrobacteraceae bacterium
ATTCCTTCCGCCGCCTCCCGCTCGAGCTCCATGAGCACCGAACAGTCGGCTGCCAGTCGGACGGAGGTGGGGCCAGTTGAGACCGCCGCAGTGGGGCCAGATCAGACCGCCATTCCCAACCGTCTCCAGGGAGGCCGACATCATCCCAGTTGGCCGATAACCTCAAGAAGCTCGGTGACCTCGTCGGGTCGGGGTTGGCCCCCGAACCACGAGTACGTTGGCTTGGGCAGGTCGTCCCAGGCGAGCATGGCCGGTGTCTGTACCGTTCCGAGCCTCCATGCGCGCCCGATCGCTCCTGCGGACGCCTCCCGCTCTACGGCAAACCACGGCGCACACCAGGCGCCGATGACCTGCCGGCCGTTCGGGTCGCGCCCTCGGACATACACAGGCCCATGATCCCCTGAGAGGGCAAGCGCGAGGATGAGCCGCGGCTCTGCGACTCCGTCGAGCGGGTCTTCCAGCTCGATGATGACTTCGTCGGTGACGGTTGCTTTGAGGCCGTGCTCGTCGTCGATGAGCATCCCGGAGATACAACCAGAGTGCGCACGGCAGGGGATATCCCCGGGGTACATCCCCTGGCTCATCGACGCTAGCTGTGGTTGCCTTGGGTGTAACAAGCGGGACCGGCGCGGCTGCTTCGGCTTGCTACCACGAGCCTCGGCGTCGCGGCAGTCGTGCGCCCAGTGCCTTTGATTGCGCTGCTGCGCCGGCGGCTGAACCCGTGGGTGCTGCCTGCTACGGCGATCGGCTCGATCGCGGCCTCTGGCGCTGACCGCAGCCCGATGTTCTTCCCCGGTCTCACGCTCGTCGCGATAGGCGGCGGCAAGGTTGGACGCACCCGCCTGCGGTCTCCGCGCCAGCTGGCCAGCCTTACGCTCGGCACCGCAGTCAGCAGTAGCTACCTCATGGTCGTGCTGATTGCCGCGCGCCGGCGCGGCGACGGCCTGAGCCCCTCGCTGTTGTGGAGTCTGGGGATGGTTCCTGCGTTTGCGGTCAGCGCACCATTGGGCGGCGAGCTCGGCGATCTAGCGCTCTCGCTGCGCCGCCTAGAGCGAATGCGGGCGCGCGACCGTGGAGCGCTCGCAGCCGCGAGTGGGCGCCGGCTCGGCGGGCTGCGCGATCTTTCAAATCGAATCAGCGGTACCGCCATGGATCTCGAGCAGACGCTGCTGCGGATCGCCTCGGCGAACCGTAGCGGGCCCGACCGGCCGCCGAGCGAGGTCGAGCTCGCCGTCGCGACCATCCGCAGCAAGCTGCGCCACGACGCGCTCGCGCCGCTGTTGATCGCCGCCGCAAACGACGAGCCGCTTGATCTCGTCCAAACTCTCGACGGCATGCTCAACGTCTACCGCGAGGGCTGGCGCGAGGAGAACATCACAATCCCCTTGACCTGCGATCTGGCGTCCGGGACGACGATCAGCGCCCGCTCTACCGGTGCGCTACTGCGCGCCGCCAAGGTCGCGCTCGACAACAGCTACAAGCATCAGCGACCAGGGCGGCTGACACGCGTGACGGTCAGCGCTAGCGTGAACCAAGGCAGTGTGACCGTGACGCTGACCGACGACGGCGGCGCAGCCAGCAAGCCCGCGCCGGAGCGGTGGGGCACAGGTCTGCGTGAGATCAATGATCTGATCCGCGGCCTCGGAGGGCGAATAGAGCTTGAGCTAGCGGAGCGCGGTCTACGCATAGCGCTGACGCTGCCGCAGCACCCAGTACCCACCGCAAGGCTAGGCGCAAGCATCCCGGTCGCGCGCCGCGTTGACGAGACTATCGGCGTGTGCGGTGCGATGATGCGCCCAGTCGTTTGGATCGGCGGCCTCAGTTGCCTGATGACCACATCCAACCGCAAGTTGGGCGCTGCCTATTGCGCCGCCTTCAGCGCCCTCGTGGCGCTCGACCGGGCTTGGGAACAGCGCGCGTCCGACGACCGTCGCCGTCCACGCCTGATGCTGGCGCTGATTAGCGCGCTGTGGCCGGCAGACGCTCGCCCCGCTCAGGGGTGGACCGGGCTCGAACTTGTCCTGCAGGGTGCCCGTGCAGACAACCGCGAGCTCGCCAAGCAGGCCACGCTGACCGTAGCCGCTAGCGCCCTAGCGGCAGGCCGCGCAGGCAGGCGCCTCACACCCGCTCGCCTGGCCGACAACATCCTCTTCCCACTCGCCAGCGCAATCTGCGGCTACATCGCCGGCTTCGCGCGGCAGCGCCTCGCGCTCGCCGAGAATGAGGTCCTAGGGCTGCGCGAGCGCGCACAGATGATCGAGCGGCTTGCACGTTCAATCGGCTATCGCCACGACATCATCAAGAACCTGCGGGCATCCGACGCGTGGTATGACGACGGCATTATGGAGAGTCCAGACGGTCAGCGGCTCGTCCAGCTATGTGGCGAGATTGATGATCTTGAGCGAGAACTGCTCGGCTCGATCGCAGTCGCCGACCCGATTCGAGACTTCCACGAACACCTCCGGCTTCGCCTTGACCCGGCGACTGTCGTCATCGCTGGAGAGCAGCCGATCTTCGTCGAAGACGACAGCGATCGCGAAGGGCGGGCGGTTAAGCGCGCCCGCGAGCACATCGGGGTCGTTGCCGTCGCCGACGAGATCGCCGATCGCATCCTGATCCGCTTCCCGCCCAGGCTCAGCGGACGCCCGCGCCTTGAGCGCTTGCATGTCCAGATCTCCCCGTTCAACGAGCACGAGATGAAGGTCTCGGTGCGCCCGATCCCGGCTGGCGCCCAGCCCGAGAGCGACCTCGGGGCGCTCGTGTCCGCTCTCGCGCAGGTCGCCGGCGATCTGATCGACGGCTACGAGGACGGCGGCTTCACCTTCACCATCCCAGCCACTGCGCTGCGTACCCAGTGAGCCAGATCCTCCTCTACGACGAAGACGAAATCGATCTGCGAACGGCACGTCGCCAGCTGGAGCTGCACGGAGTCGAGCGAGCCGACATCGCTGAGCACGAGAACCGCATCGATCTACTTGAGGCGATCGACCGGCAGGACGAGGTGCTCGTCGCGCTAATCGATCTGCAGTCCGACGATCGCGCCGACAACAGCTACTCCGGCCACCGGATCATCGAGGCGATCCGCCGCCACTCGCGCCTGCACGCCCGCTGCCGGCCGCTCGCCTATACCCAACACGCGCGCCCGGACGTGATCGACCTCGCCCGCCGCCACGGCGCCTACGCGCTGATCAGCAAGCTTGACCTCGAGGTCAAGCCAGACAGCGTCGACCTCCTCGGCTTCCTCGCATCCCAGCGCTCGTCCGCAGCGCGCGAACCGGATCCTGACGACAGCGACCCTCACGCCTTCCCGGTCTTCCCGAGCACCGAGCGCGCCCGCGAGCGCGCCGAGCGCTACCGAGCCAGAGAGACCGCCGCCCTCGAAAGCGTACTCATCAGGCCGCCCCGGTTGGTCCGCCGACCCTACTTCTGGGACATCGTGCGCTACCTCGCTGAGGACCTCGACGCCACATCGTGCTGCCAGTGCAAACCGCCGCTCCGAGCCAGTACGTCGCCGCCGACCACGGGCTAAGTGTCGCGACAATCGAGAACCATCTCGATGAGCTTCGCTCCCACGTGGAGCCGCGGTTTCTCGTCCGCGGGGTCGCCTGGGGCGATTTTGCGCGTGAGCTACTTGAGGCGATGCCGCACCGTCGCGTAGCGCCCAGCGAGCAGGACATGGTACGCGTCCTGCACCGTGTCGGCGCGCTCAATGCGTTGCTACGCGACAACACGCTGCGCGCAGCGAGCTACCTCGACGACGACGCCCTGTGTGCAATCGACCGCGTCGCGCCGGCCTGGCTCGCGCTCGGGGAGGGTCGCGGCAACATCGCTGACTACCGCCACACCAGCGACTTGCTCGAGCGCTTCAACGAGATCGAGCCCGACCTCAATGTGCAAGCGGCCCTCCGCGTCGCCTTCGTCCGTGGCGTAAACGGGATCTACGACACCTACATCACCCGCGAGCGGCTGCGCCAACGTGAAGCTGACATCCCCTGAGCGCGACGTTGCGCGAGGCGCTGGGATGTTTCGAGGATGTCCCGGCCGGCGTAGAACTTTGGTGGCGGCCCGGGTGAATCTCTCAGACGGTGACGAGCGTAGCGGCCTCCTCGGATACGTGAGTGACGGGTGACCCCGGATCCACCGATTCTGTCCGGCGCTGAGCGAAGAATGACCTCCTGAAAGGGGTAACCGTTCAGTGGGTCTGTTCAGGTGAGTAGTGGCACGGGATCGCCGCGGGCGTGGGCGGTGATGGCGTCGCTCAGGTAGGCGAACAGCGAGCGGCGCTGTAGCCGGCAGGTGGTAT
>JBEKYV010000344.1:0-4299 GCA_049510515.1 Solirubrobacteraceae bacterium
CGGCCCCGAGCGCGATGTAGACCAGCACGAACACCGCGAGGCTGATCCCGATCTCGGTGGCGCTCACCGACGGCGAGTTGGCGTTGGTCGTCTTCATCAGGCCCTGCACGATCCACGGCTGGCGGCCGTTCTCGGTGAGCATCCAGCCGGCGGTGTTCATCAGGAAGGGCGTGACCACCGCCCAGATCGACAATCGCAAAAACCACTTCGAGCGATCGAGGCGGCCACGATGCAGCAGCCAGCCGCCCCACAGCGCCAGCAGCACGATCAGCGTCGCCAGGTAGGCCATGATCCGCATCGACCAGTACTGGATGAAGACGTCGGGCACGTAGTTGCCGGGCCCATATTTCTTTTCGTATTCGCGCTGCAGCTGGTTGAGCCCGGTCACGCCGCCGGTGAGGGAGTTGGTCGCAAGCACCGACAGCAGTTTGGGGATTTCGATGATCTGGGAGGGCGTCTTGTCGTTGTTGCCACCGCCGATCTGAAACAGCGAGAAGGAGCACGGCTGGCAGTTTTCCCACTGCGCCTCGGCAGCGGCGATCTTCATCGGCTGGTACTTGGTCTCGACCACACCCAGCTCGCTGCCAACGAACATCGTCAGCAGGATCGAGGGGAGCAGCACCGCCACCGAGATCTGCGCCGCTTTGTGGAACGCCGCGACCTCGCGCCGGCGGCGCAGATACCAGGCCGCCACGGCGAGCATCACGAGTGCCCCGGTGATCAGCGAGGCGAGGATCACGTGCACGTAGCCCCACAGGAACGTGGGGTTGGTGAAGAGCGCCGCCACGTTGGAGAGCTGCGGTTCGTGGTGGCTGTTCATCGTGTAGCCGACCGGGTGCTGCATCCACGAGTTGGCGACCATGATGAACATCGCCGAGAGCATCGTGCCGGCTGCGACCAGCCAGATGCACGCCAGGTGCACGCGCTTGGGCAGCCGGCCCCAACCGAACAGCCACAGCCCGAGGAAGGTGGACTCCAGGAAGAAGGCCGCCAGCCCCTCCATCGCCAGCGGCCCACCGAACACGTCGCCGACGTAGCGCGAGTAGGTCGACCAGTTCATGCCGAACTCGAACTCCTGCACGAGGCCGGTGACGACCCCAACGGCGACGTTGATCAAAAGCAGCGTGCCGAAGAAGCGCGTCAGGCGCCGGTAGTCATCGTTGCCGCCCCGGTGCCACGCCGTCTGCAGGATCGCGACGAGGAAAGCCAGCCCGATCGTCACGGGAACGAACAGGAAGTGGTAGATGCTCGTGGTCGCGAACTGCCAGCGTGCGAGGTCGTTGGTCATCCGTGGGCGGCCTCCAGGTACGGGCGAGAACCCATCCCGGGATCCTCACCTCGCGCGGGGTGAGCGGTCCTCACCCACAGAGAGCGAACCGGCGCCGGGCACCGGCACATGAGCGGATTGGCTGGTCGCGGCTGCCCCACCACTCGCCGCTCCGCCGATCCGAGAGGAGACCTTTCACCCGGGCCGAGTGAGGATCGCTCACCCGCCGCCCCCATAGCGTGACGGCGTGCGCTACCGCGTCGCCCTCCTCGGCCTGCTGCTGCCGCTCGCATTCGCCACCGGCTGCGGCGAATCCGCCCAGGCGAAGGCCGAAAAGACCGTGTGCGAAGGCAAGAAGGAAATCGGCACGAGCGTGGACAGCCTGCAGAGCATGACCATCACCGATGCCAGCACCAGCACGGTGCAGAACGACATCAAAGGGATCGAAGCGGGGCTGCAAAAGGTCAAAGAAGCCGAGGGCCAGCTGAGCGGCTCGCGCAAGGAAGCGGCCGAAAAGGCAAACGCCCAGATGTCGGCGGAACTCAGCAGCATCTCGCAGGAATTGACCAACCTCTCGCTGCCGTCAGCGCTGACGAAGGTGCTGACGGTGGGCGAAAAGCTCGCCGCGAGCTACAAGCAGGCCTTCACGCCGGTCGAATGCTGAGCGGCTGAAGCCTACGATTCCGCGTCGCCGCCGAGCCGCCCCCGCGCCGCGGCGCGGCCACCTGCGTCGCCGCCAGGGCCACGGAGAATGTTGGCGAACAGGAGCGCGAGCAGGCCACCGGCGAGCGGGCCGGCGAGGTACACCCAGTAGTTGCTGAAGTTGCCGAGCACCAGATCGGGCCCGAACGAGCGGGCGGGGTTCATCGAGGCGCCGCTGATCGGGCTGGACCACAGCCCCGCGAGCACCACGTAACCACCTACGCCGACCGCCGCGAGCGTGCCAACGTTCTGCGCCTTGGAGGCCGTCCCGAGGATCGTGCTAACCAACCCCGCGGTGAGCACCAGCTCGATCAGGAACGCCTGCCACGCGTGCACGCCCGGGCCGGGCTCGGTGGCGCCGAGCATCGCCACCTTGCCGAACACCGCCGCGAGGAACAGGCAGGCCAGCGTCGCCCCGAGCAGCTGGGCGATGATGTAGCCGGGGGCGCGCCGCGAGGGGAAGTCGCCGCGCAGCCAGAACATGATGCTCACCGCGGGGTTGAGGTGCGCACCGCCGACGGCGCCCATGAAGAGGATCACCGCCATCACCGTCAGTCCGGGCGCGGTGACCGCCGCGCCGCGCGAGATCGCTCCGTGGCTGACCGCATCGACGACCGCCCCGCCGGCGCCGGCGAGCACCAGCAGAAACGTCCCGAGGATCTCCGAAAACAGCCGCCGCCACTCGTGCGCGGGATCGTCGAAGTCAAACGCCCCCGGCCCCTCCAGCGCGAGCAGCCGCGAGCGCAGGTCGGGCGGGAGCCGCTGGGCGCTCACGTTGGCGCCTCGCCCACCTCCCGCGGCGGCTCACCCTCCCCCCGCTCCTGCTCGATCTGGCGGCGCAGCGCGAGCACGCCGAGGACGACGAGCACGAGCTCGATCAACAGCGGCAGCGCCTGACCGGGTGTGCGGTCGGGCCCGAGTGTGGCGATCAGCAGCACGATCGCCACCGCCCCCGTGGCAAACCACCCGGGGTGGTGCTCGAGCGGCTCGGCGATCAACTCGCGCAGGCGCCGCGCCCAGCGCATCGGGCCGGCCAGCCAGGCGGCGAAGATCACGACGACGCCGGTGATCAACAGCCACAGCGCGCGGCTGCGCCAGCCGGCCGTCGCGATCGCCAGCACTTCGCGCGCCGCGGGGCGCACACCTTCGTTCTTAACGAGGTTTTCAACCACGTAGGAGTCGATCCAGCGGCGCAGCACCAGCGCCACCAGCGCGCCGGCGATGATCCCCACGCCGATCTCCAACAGCACCCGGCGGCGATAGCCCGCGGCGAGCGCGAGCGCGCCGACGTACATGAGTATCACCAGCAACGGCAGGATGAAGGAGAGGCCTTTCATCACTTTCACGCCGTCCTGGGCCAACTTCAGCTGGTTGGAGCGCAACAGCTCCAGTTTGCGCTTGTCGGCGGGAAGTTTGGCGCCCACTTCGCTGCCCACGCCAAGCCGCGCACCAACCCGGTCGAGCAGCACTTCGAGGTTGATGCTCACCACCCCGCCCTGCGTGGAGAGCGCGGCGGTGCCGCCGTTCAACACCTTCATCACCTGTTCGTGCGTCAGGTGATTGGCGCGCCCCCAGAGTTCCTGGATCGCGGGGACTTCGAGCGCCTTTTCGATCGCTTTGGGCACCACCTGCGACGCGGCGGTCGACAGCACCGGAGCCAGCACGCGCAGTTCCTTCGGTAGCTTTTCGGCCGCCAGGTTCTGGACGTTGGCGACCGCAAGCACGCGTTCGGAGAGGTCGTTGGCGACGACTTCGCGCACCTTTTCGTTCTGTAGCAGCCGCACGCTTGTCTGCGTCCAGCCTTCGGTGTCGATGATCTGCGCGCGGATCCACGTCGCCATGATCGAGAAGACAATCAGGATGCTGGCGATGATCACCAGTGTCCGCGCGCGCCAGAACCCCGGCGGATGTCGCCTCTCGTCGCCTGTCATCCCTCAGCCAGCCTCCACTGCGCCAAGGTGATCCGGCCTCGCCCGCTGAGGATGGTCCTCCACCGTGGCGAGCGCCTCGCCGGGGAGCAAGCGGGCGAACCACAGCCCGACGAGCGCGAATGCGCAGGCCACCAGCAGCGCCCGCTTGAGCGCTTCGATCTGCGTTTCGCCGTAGTAGGCGACCAGCTTGGACACCTGCTCGGGTGGCAGCCCCGCCTGCTCGGCCTCGGCTTTGAACTGGGGTTGGGAGACCATTGGCAGGCCCTCCTCGGTGCCATGCACAATCTGCTGCTGAACCTGCGCAGGAATCGCGGGATCGGCTAGCACGCGCTCGTGAAAACCGGTTGTCAGACCCGTGAGCAGGACCGCGCCTATTAGCGCCGTGCCGAGCGACTGGCC
>JBEKYV010000345.1:0-4286 GCA_049510515.1 Solirubrobacteraceae bacterium
CTCGCCGTTGCTGGGGTTGTGCAGCTCCGCGCCTCCCGGCAGGCGCACTACAGGCATCTCCGCGGGGCCAGGCGCAGCGTCCGCGGGGGCAGGCGCAGCGTCCGCGGGGGCAGGCGCAGCGTCCGCGGCGCCGGCCGGCGCGCCGCTCGTGGCCGGGTCCACCCAGGTGTGAGGAAGCCGCTGGCGCCGGGCGAAGTCGAGCAGCCGCCGCGTGTCCGGCGACTCGCGTAGGCCAACGATCTCAAACCCAATCCCCTGCTGCTGCTGCAGCAGCTCGCGGCGCTCCACGAAGGCGCTGAGCAGCAGGTCCGAGAGCGCGCCGTCCTCGAACAGCAGCTGCCTCAGCACTTCGCGATCGACCGCGATGTAGCGCATTTTCTTGGTGACGACCGCGGTCAGAAAGACGGTCTGCCCTGAAAGGAGGTTCATCTCCCCCACAAAGCCCGAGGCGCCGTGGCGGACGATCTCCTGCCCCGCCGCGTCCGTCACCATGACCTCGCCCTCGATGATCGCGACGAACGGATAGCTCTCGTCGCCGACTTCGAACAGCGTCTCGCCCACCGCGGCGGTCCGCTCCTCGCCGTGGTCCGCGAGCATCGCAAGCTGCGAGCTCGAGAGCACTCGACTTACCGGGCCGGCCACACGATCCACGGGCCTAGCCTAGCCGAGCGACGCGAGCATGCTCAAGGTGCGCCGTGCGCCCGCTAATCACCTCAAACCGTCGACCCCGGTGGCAGCGGCCCCGACCATCACCGGGCCGCGCTACGTTCTCTTTTTGGGCCCAACCAGACGATGTTACGCCACGTGCTCTTCCTTTGAGACCCCAACCAGAAGGCTGCGCCACATTCTCTTCCTTTGAGACCCCAACCGAAGGCTGCGCCACGTGCTCTTCTTTTTGAGACCCCAACCAGACAAGATAAGACTAGATCTTATTTGGTTGGGCCTCCCTTATTTGGTTGGGCCTCTCAGGCTTCAGGCTGTTGCGCTCTCCTTCTTCGCCTCGTCGAGCTCGCGCTTGAGCTCGTCGCGTTCAACGTCGACTTCCTTCTCGATCGACTTTTCGGCGCGCGTCAGCAGCTTGTCGAGCTGCTCTTCGATGCGCGACTCGCCGATCACCAGCAGCGTAGCCTGGCCACCCTCGATGAGGTCGCCCAGCTCCTTGGCGTCGCCTCGCGATATGCCCTTTTTGAAGTGCCCACCCAGCCCGCCGATGACACCGCCCACCAAGGCCGCAGGGATGATCGCGGGCGCAGCCACAACCCCCACCACGGCGCCTACGGCGATCCCTCCCCAGGCTCCGTGCTGGGTCGGCTTCTCATGCTTTTTAACGTGCACCTTGCCGTCGGCGTCCTTGGTCACCAACGCCACGTCGTAGGTGCCCACGAGCTTCGCCGCGTGCAGCTCCACGAGGGCGTCGTAGTCCGCCTCGGCCCCAGCGGGGTCGGCATAGGTTGCGGCGTAGATGAAAACTGGTCTGTCACTCATGTGTAATCTCCAATCAGCGCTTGGACGGGGGCTTGCGGTCGGCCGCTGTGCGACCTCGGGCCTCGGGTAAGAGTCCACCCCACTCTCGCACAGTCTCCCCTGCGCTCAACCTCCCGGCATCGGCCAAAGCCCGCGGTCGCGATCAGGGGTTTCCCGCAGGGAGGCAATCGCCAGCGAGGCGCTCAATGGGCCACCTCCCACACCTTGTAGCCGCCTTTGAAGCGCGAGACAAAAACCACACCCTCGGAGAGGCTCGAGCTCGGCAGCTCCTTCGGGAAACGAAGCTCCACCACGATCGTCCTCGCTTGGATTGTCTTGCCGCATTGGAAGGCGACCTCGCCACCGCGAACTCCAGCCCCAGTCGCTACCTTCGACCAGACGACCGTCGCGCCGCTTACGTCGAGGCCTTTGTAGCGCTCGGGTGCCGCCACCAGCGCAGCCTGCGAGGCCTTTTTGGTGGCGTTGGCAGACAACGGCAGCGCAGCCTTGGCCCGTGTCGGACAGGTGCCTGGTGCTTTGGCGTCCTTCGCGGCGGCCAAGCCCGGCGCCGCGGAGAGCCCCAACGCGACAGCGAGTGAGGTCGTCATGGCAAGCGCCGCGGGCCAAGCACCTCGAGCGCCGCGAACCGCCCGGGGTCCTGCGGCCAGCGATTGCCAACGTGACCTGACGGCCGCCCTGTTCTGTCCTCTGGAGACCATCCTGCCCGTCCTCCTATCGTGAAAGTGTGTCGCAGAGGCGAAGCATGTCGCAAAGGACGATCCGGTGACGCCAGCACAACCCCAGCGGGGCGCCAGTACGGTCAACCCGATAGCCGAGCCGCCGTTAGACCCACGGGACGGCGACGTGCGCTTCGCCGACCGCCGCAACGCGGGGCGCCGTCTGGCGGCGCTGCTCAGCGCCCTCCGCCGTGAGCACCCTGTCGTGGTGGGCATCCCGCGCGGCGGGGTGCCGGTGGCGGCCGAGGTGGCGCGCGCGCTCATGGCCCCGCTCGACGTTGTGCTGGTGCGCAAGATCGGGGCACCCGGCAACCCGGAGTACGCGATCGGAGCGCTCGCCGAGGGAGATGTCCTGGTCATCGACAAGGAATCGGTGCGACGGCTGCGGCTCGGGCCTGCCGAGCTCGACGCGGTGGTGGAACACGCACGGCGCGAGCTGGCCGAACGGTCGGCCAGCCGCTACGCCAGGCACCGGCGGCTCCCTGTCGCCGGACGGACGGTGCTGCTCGTCGACGACGGCCTGGCAACCGGTCACAGCGCGCAGGCGGCCGCGCGCTCCCTGCGTGAGCGAGGCGCGGCACGGGTGATCCTGGCGGTGCCGGTCGCCGCCCCGGCGTCAGTCCAGGCCGCGCGCGGGTGGGTCGATGAGATTGTCTGTGTACAGACGCCGATTGATCTCTGGGCGATCGGGCTGTGGTACGAGGACTTCAGCCCCACTTCCGATGAGGAGGTCGCGGCGCTGCTGGCAGAGCACATGAACCGTCCTTTTCTACAGGCGCTTATGGAGGAACGCTAGCCCGCTCGATCCGCCCCGTCCTTTTCTACAGGCGCTTATGGAGGAACGCTAGCCCGCTCGATCCGCCCCGTCAAGGCCCGGTGCCCAGGGCCGCGCGGGAGGCCGTAAATCGCCTCTCGCTTCTTGAGGAGCCTGGCCACGAGCACAGCCGCAAGCGCCACGGGCAATCAAGCAGTACTGGTAGCGCCATCGATTGATGCGAGCGCTCGTGGATTGTCGGGACGAGACGAGGGGCGCTTGTGCGGTTTCGCCCCACCCCTCAGCTCGACCCGCGGCCGACCAGCCGATCTACCCGAGCCGCGCGGCTCGCTCGGCGATCTGCTCGTGCGAGAGGTCCTCGATGCGCTGGCTGAGCATCCACTGCTGGCCGTAGGGATCGCGCAGGCGCCCGCCGCGCTCACCGTAAAAGTGGTCGGCCAGCGGGTGGATCACCTCGGCGCCCGCCGCAATGGCGCGCTCCCAGGCGGCATCCACATCCTTCCAGTAGGTCGCGAGGATGACGCTGACGGCGCCATCCTGCGGGCGAGGCGCGCGTGCCGGAGCGGCGTCACCCTCCTCGTCGGTGAGCATCACCACCGAATCGCCCAAGCGCAGCTCCGCGTGGATCACCCGACCGCCGGGCTCGGTGAACCGCTCGCCGATCTCCTCCGCGCCAAACGCGCGGCCGTAGAACTCGATCGCCTCGGCGGCGCCGCTCACCACGAGCCGGGGGGTGACCGTGTGCAGGTGCTCGGGAATCGGGGCAACCTGCTGCGCGTCAGCCTCCCCGGGGCGAACGTCGCGCTGGCTGTCGTTCGAGACCGGCACTCGCGGCAGTTCCTGTCGCTGCTCAGCGACCTCGCGTTGCTCGCGTGCTCCTACCGAATGCGTGGACATGGCATCACCCCATCTCTGCAAGTCTTTTACCCGACCGAAGTCGTACCCAACCAGGGCCCGACCCGATCGGACCGGTGGAGGCGACAATACTCATCGGCACCGAGCTCAACAGCCACCTGCCGGCCGACGCACGCCAGATTCCGTTTCTTTGGCCAGCCGCGCGGGTAATCTGGTGCTGGATAGTCTACGAATGAGGAGAAGGCGTGTGCCACAGTTTGTAACCATCGGCTACGGAGATCGCGCAGGGTACGACAGCACCGACCGCGCGGTCCGCGATGGCGCTCATCGACACGACGAGCGGCTGCGCGCGGAAGGAGCGCTGATCGGGATCGCGGGCGAGCCCGTGCAGGTGCGCAATCCCAACGGGGCTGGCGTGGATGCCAGCAAAGGGCCGTTCCTGCGCTCCGACCTCC
>JBEKYV010000346.1:0-4275 GCA_049510515.1 Solirubrobacteraceae bacterium
GCTCGGCGGACTGGGCGACCCTGCTCGGCTCGTGCGCGGGGCTGATCATGCTCGATCGTGACCACCTCGGTCTGATCGACATGCGCGCGCAGCGCAACGCGTTTGGCCGCCAGATAAAGAGCTTCGAGGCGGACGTGCAGATGCGTGGGATCGACGGCGCGCCGCTGCACGGAGTCTTCATCCGTGCCCCCTGGATCGCCGAGCACGGCCCCGGCGTGGAGAGCCTCGCGGAGGTCGACGGCCACGTGGTGGCGGCCCGCCAAGGCAACCGGCTGGCGGTGGCCTTTCACGCCGAGCTCACACCCGATGCGCGGCTGCACCGGCTATTTCTGGAGGAGGTTCGTGCTGCTCGGGGGCTTCCGTCGGCAGCAGGATGAGTGGCTCTTCCAGCAAGTCCAGCACACGGTTGATCGCGTCGTGTATCTCCCCCGCCAGCAGGCCCTCGTCGTCGAGCGCAACCGCTTGCTCGAACGGCCACGAGCGCGCCACGTGGATGCTGGGACGCAGGTGGGCGGCGCGGCGCCCGAGCGTACGCAGGAACGGTTCCAGGCGGGTTTTGTCGCGCGCGGAGGCGTAGCGGCGGCGCAGCAGCCACGGCCACAACTCGGAGAGGATCGTGTCCGGGTTGTGGGCCCCCACCTGTTTGAAGTCCTCGGTCTGCCAGCGGCGGATGTAGGTGGCCGCGTCCAGGCGCGAGGTGAGGTAGACGCGGGTGCGGGCGGGCGCGTTGCGGAAGCCCAGCTGCGGCTGTGGCTCCACGCGCCAGCCCCCGCCGCCTCCGTCGGACCGCTCGAGCTCGGGGAGGCGTTCGGCGTGGCCGGCGCCGTAGAGGTGCTCGGCCTGGCGCTTGAGCTCGCCCGGCCAGAAGTGCAGGATCAGCTCGTCGCCGTCGAGATCGAGCGCGGCGCGCTGCATCGAGATCACACCGAGCGCGGTGTCGAGTCGCACGTGCGCAAGACCGACGCGCTCCGGCTGCAAACCTGTTGCTTCACGCAACAGCGAGCGCAGCCGCCACTTGCGTCGCACGGGGTCGGCGCCGACCCGTCGCAGCGAGCCGAACGGCAGCAGATGGCCGAAATCCTGGTGGGCGTAGGTGAGCAGGTCCTGCACCAAAGCGCGCTCGGCGGGGGAGAGCACCGCCAGCTCCACCAGGCGCCACCACGACTCCAAAAGGTCGTGCCAGCGCAGCACGCAGGTGCGCCGCTGCGCGAAGCGCGCGCTGCCGAGGTTGAGCTCTCCCACGCGGTGCCCGTTGCGCCGCGCCCAGCGGGTGCACACCTTGCTCTCCAGCAGGACGACCAGCTCGGGGTCGAAGCGCAGCACGCCGTCGAAGCGCTGCCCGCGGCTGGTGTCTTTGACCTCGCCGTCGCCCTCCGCCGGTTCGGTGTCGGGCGTGAGGAAGACACTCACCAGGCGCCCCCGCTTGACCTCTCCGCCGGCGGCACTCTCCTCGGAGGCGTCGACGATGTGCGTCGCCTGCATGTCCACCGCGCAGTCGGGCAGCTCGCTCTGCGAGGGCTCCCCAATCGAGCGCAGCAGCGTCTCGCGGGCCAGCGGCACCAGCCGCAGCACGATCATCGCCGCGCGCGTCAGCTGGTCCTCGTGGGTGCGCCCGAGATCCCGGTAGGGGTCGAAGACGTTCAGGTGCGGGTTGGCGGTGGCGCTGTCCACAGCTCCCTCCCCGTTGGGTGCGACCACATCGTTCCCCTCGCTCTGTGCCTGCCCTGCCCGGCTGTGCGCCTGTCTGTACGTCCAATCAGTGAACTGTCAAAGACTTTAGCGCACGTTGTCGTTTTTGGGGAGAGGTGGGCGCCCGCGGCGGCGGGAGCGGCGATCGATGAGCAGTCGCAGCGACCCTGGCGCCTACGCCGCTTCGAAGCGCGCGATCCCGTCGGTGATCTGTTCCACCGCGCGCCCGTCGCGCAGCAGCAGATCGACGTGGCCGAGCACCTCGGAGATCGTCAGGTAGGCCTGCGTGACCGCGACGTTTCCCCACAGCGCGTGCGCGAGCTCGTAGGCGGTGCGGGGCCGCTCGGCGAGCAGGCCGTGGATCTTCGTGGCGCGCCGTTCGTGCATCCGCAGGCGGTCGTCGATCAGCGCGGCGTGGTCGGTGATCGCCGCGCCGTGGCCGCCGAGCACCAGCTGCAGATCCATCGCGCGCGTCTGCTGCAGCGAGTCGAGGTAGGTGATCAGCGCCTGCGGGCGATCCCCGGCGTAGTCGCCCTCCACCTCCAGCGGCCGCGCGATCAAGGGGTTGGAGGAGATGTGGGCGAGCAGGTGGTCGCCGGCGATCAGCAGCGAGCGGCGCTCGTCGTGGAAGACCGTGTCCGAAGGGCTGTGGCCGGGGCGGTGCAGCACCCGCAGCGTGCGGTCGCGCAGCTCAAGAGCCTCGCCCGGCGCCAGCGGGCGGTCGACCTCGACAGTGCAGCCCCACGCGCGGAAGCTGGCGGAGACAGCGCGCAGCGCCGTGACCACGTCGGTGGGCACCCCGTGGCGCAGCATGATGCGCGCCGCGAAGCGGTCGTCGAACTCGGACTCGCTACGGAAGTCGCGCAGGCGGCGGTCGAGGCCCTCCAGGGCCGCCACCTGCGCGCCGGAGCGTCGCGCGAGGATCGCGGCGAGGCCGATGTGGTCGATGTGCTGGTGGGTGATGACCAGCAGCTGCAGATCCTCGATCGCGTGCCCGCGCGCGGCGAGCGCCTGTTCGAGCTCGTCGAGCGCCTTGGCGGAGTTGGGCCCGGAGTCGACCAGCGTCAGCGGGTCGTCCTCGATCAGGTAGGCGTTGACGCGGCCCACCGCGAACGGGGTGGGGATCGCCAGGCGATGGATCCCCTCGGCCGCGGCGCGCTCCAGTGCTGCCGCCTCGCGCTCCTGCTCCTCTGTTGTGGGGGCGGGGCTCATGAGCGGATCAGCGCCAGCACCTCGTCGCGGCGGCGCTCCATGTCCTCGTGTGAGCGCAGCGACTCCAGGCAGAGGCGCAGCAGCGGCTCGGTGTTGGAGGGGCGCACGTTGAAATGCCAATCCTCGTAGTCGATCGAGATCCCGTCGAGATGGGATTGCTCGGCGTCGGCGTAGCGCTCGGCGATCTCCTCCATCTTGCCCTGCTGGTCGGCCACCTCGGAGTTGATCTCCCCCGAGATGAAGTAGCGCTCGCGGTAGGGCTGAAGCAGCCCGGACATGCGCCTGCCCGTGCGCGAGAGCTGCTCGAGGATCAGCAGGGCGGGCAGCGTGCCGGAGTCGGCGCAATAGAAGTCGCGGAAGTAGTAGTGCCCAGACACCTCGCCGCCGAACAGCGAGCCCTCCGCGCGCATCCGCGTCTTGAAGAAGGCGTGCCCCACGCGGTTGATGTACGGCGTCCCCCCGGCGCGCCGCACCGTATCGGGCACCGCTCGCGAGGCGCGCACGTCATAGAGGATCGCCTCGGGGTGGGCGGGGTCCGATTTCTTCGCGAGCAGCGACTCCGCCAGCAGCGCGGTGAGGAAGTCGCCGTCCACGAACTCTCCCGTGTCGTCGATGAAGAAGCAGCGGTCAGCGTCCCCATCCCAGGCGATCCCGAGATCGGCGCCGGTCGCGAGCACCTTGTCGATCGCGAACTGCCGGTTCTCGGGCAGCAGCGGGTTGGGCTCGTGGTCGGGGAAGTTGCCGTCGGGCGTCCAGTAGGTCTCGATCAACTCCAGGCCCAACCCCTCCAGCAGCGGGCCGACCATCGGGCCGGCCATCCCGTTGCCTCCGTCGAGCACGACCTTCAGCGGTCGGCCGCTCCCCGAGACGCTTGCGTCGCCAGCACGCTCGGATCGGCCGGCCGAACGGATCGTCTCGGGATCGATGAAGCCCAGCGCCGCCTCCTGGAACTCGGTGTAGACGTCCACCTCCTCGACCGTTCCGCGGGCGGCATGGCAACCGCTGGCGCCACCACTGCCGTCCCCGTCGAGTCCGGCCTCGATCAGCCGGCGGATGTCCTGGATGCCGCTGTCGCCCGACAGCGCCAGCGCCTCCTCGCGCACCAGCTTGCAGCCGGTGTAGGCCTTCGGGTTGTGCGAGGCGGTGCACATCAAACCGCCGTCGAGCGCGCGCGAGCCGACGAGGTAGTAGAGCATCTCGGTGCCCACCTGACCGGCGTCGAGCACGTGCACGCCCTCGGCCAGCAGGCCCTCCCGGTAGCGTGCCGCAAGCTCCGGCGCGGTGAGGCGCATGTCGCGCCCCAGCCCCACGCGCAGCTCATCCACAGGCTTGCTCTCCAGCTGGGCGAGCACCCGCGCAAAGGCGCGGCCGATC
>JBEKYV010000347.1:0-4270 GCA_049510515.1 Solirubrobacteraceae bacterium
CCGTTGCAGTTGCAGCACATCAACGTGACGGTCAACCGTCCCGGGTTCGTGTTCAACCCCACCAGCTGCGAACCGATGAAGCTCACCGGGGAGCTTGAAAGCAGCGAAGGCGCAACCGCTGACGTCGCCTCGCCGTTCCAGGTCACCAACTGTGCGGCGCTCTCGTTCAAACCGGCATTCACGGTCTCGACCGCGGCGAAGACCTCAAGAACCGAAGGCGCGAGCCTGCACGTGACCCTGACGCTCCCGAACACCCCGCGGGGGACCGCGGCGAACGTCGCGAAGGTCAAGGTCAGCCTCCCGAAACAGCTGCCCTCCCCGTTGAAAACGCTGCAGAAGGCGTGCACGGAAAAGGTCTTCGCGGAAAACCCAAGCAACTGCCCCAAGGCCTCCAACGTCGGGGAGGCGAACGTCAGCACGCCGGTCCTCGAAGGCGGCCTGACCGGCCCGGCGTACTTCGTCAGCCACGGTGGCGCGAAGTACCCCGAACTGATCATGGTCCTGACCGGCGAGGACGGCGTCACCGTCCAGGTGCACGGCGAAACGTTCATCAGCAAACAGGGCATCACGACCGCGACGTTTGCGACGGTCCCGGATGTCCCGTTCTCGACGTTCGAACTGAACCTCCCCGAGCGGGAATACCCGGCGCTCAGCGCGAACGGGAACCTCTGCCAAGCCCAGATGGCCGGGAAGCTGTTGATGCCGACCGAAATGGTCGGCCAGAACGGCCTCGCGATCAACCAGAGCACGAAGATCTCGGTGACCGGGTGCCCGAAGGCCGGTCACGTCAAGCACAAGCGGGCGTCGAAGAAGAAGAAGTCAAAGCACCCGAAGCGCAAGAAGCGGTAGGGACTCGAAGAAGGCGCCAAGGAGCGTAGTCGGCGACGCTGGTCGCTCCGGCGCGTGCTCGGCAGCCGATCACTCCCCGCGCCAGCGCGGCGCGCGCTACTCCCCCACCCAGCGCGGCGCGCGCTTCTCCGCAAAGGCGGACATCCCCTCGCGCAGGTCGCGCGAGGCGAACGAGGCGCGGCGCAGCTCGATCAGCTCCGCTTCGACCTCCTCGGGCAGCGTGCCCTCCGCGCGCAATAGCTCGGCGATCACGCGCTTGTTCCCGGTCTGCGAGAGCGGCGCGTTGCCGGCCAGCTCCGCGGCCAGTGCGAGCGCGGCCGGCTCCAGCTCCTCCCCGGGCGCGAGCCGGTTGACGAGCCCCCACTGCAGCGCAACCGAGGCGTCGATGTAGCTCCCAACCAGGAACAGCTCTCGCGTGCGCGCGGCGCCGATCGCGTCGAGGAAGCGGCGCAGCCCGGTGTGCGAGTAGACGAGCCCGAGCTTCGCCGGGGGCATCCCCAGTTTGATCCCCTCGGCGCCAATCCGCAGGTCGCAGGCCAGGGCCAGCTCCAGCCCGCCGCCGATCGTGTGCCCCGGCAGCGAGGCGAGCGTCGGGTAGGGAAAGGCCGCCAAAGCCTCGATCGCGGCGGTGAAGGGGTGCGCGACCAGCCGCTCGGCCTCTTCCTGAAAGCGCGTGTCGTCGGCGATCGTGCCGATCTCGTAGCCGGCCGAGAAGAGCCCGTGCGCTCCGGTCACGACCACGCAGCGGGCCTCCTGGCCGGCGGCCAGCTCGGCGAGCGTGGCGGTGATCGCATCGAGGATCGGGTGGTCGAGCGCGTTGCGCTTGGAGGGGTTGGAGATCGTCAGCCGGACGACGTGCTCCGCAGGTCTGTCGACCAGAAGCTTGCCGTCGGCCAGCTCGCGCGCATCGCGCGGGGGGGCGCTGGAAGTCATCGCCCCGAAGGCTAGCGTCTACTCCAGCACGACCAGCGCGTCGCCCTCGTTGACGGCCTGCCCCTCCTCGCAGAGGATCTCGGCGACGGTGCCCGAGTCCTCGGCCTCGACCGGCATCTCCATCTTCATCGACTCGAGGATCGCGACCGTGTCGCCCTCCTCGATCCGATCCCCCACCGCGCACTCGATCTTCCAAACGGTGCCGGTGATGTGAGCCTCTACCTGAGCCACGCCGAGCCCTCCCTACGAGATGTGTGTCGCCTTGCCACGATGCGGGGGAGAATACCTCCCCGCCTAGACCGCATGTGAGCGAGCCGTGGGAAGGTGTCGCCCGTTACGCCGCGATGTGGTCCGGGTCGCTGACCCGGTTTTGGAGGGCTTCTTCGTACAGCGGCTCGGGGGCCATGTCGAGACCGTCGTCGGGCCAGACGATCGTGCCGAATTCGATCGAGACCTTGGCGAAGCGTTTCGGGTCGCGCAGCGGCTCGAACACGCCCTCCCACTCGGAGTCGTCGAATGCGATGTCGCCGACGATGCCGTCCTCGAAGGTCAAACGCAGCTTATGGTCGCCGATGACCTCGACCTTGGTGACGTCAACAAGCTTGCCGGGGGAGGCGTAGTCCATGGCTTCAGTCTAGCGCAGCGGGTCGATTGGGTTCGGTGGTCTTCTGCTGACGGCGAGCTCCCAGTCGGCGATCAGCTCCTCAGCGTGCAGCTCGACCCACGCCTGCACGAGGCGTAGTTGCCGGCGTGGGAGATAGCCCACGATGGCCTCGCCGTGGAGGTCGAAGGAAGCCTTGTGTTCGGCGTAGCGGGCATGGAAGTGCGGACGGCCGTGGTGGCCCTCGCGCCAGTGCATCGTGATCGTGATCCCGTAGAAGTAGCTGATTCGTGGCATCGGTCGTCCTCGGTGGGAAGTGCGGACCTCGAGAGCGTATTCCGCGTCTGGGACGTCACTCGCGGCCGATGTGCGAACCCTTTCATTCGCTTCTCCATGCCGGTTTTATCCCGGATCGCGACGTAATGAGGCCAACACCGGGGCGGCCGACGCTGGTCGCTGGGCATGGAGTCCCAGCGGCCCGGGCTATTCGCTGTGGCGAGCCAAGCTACGCCGTGCTTGGGACGGTACGCTCGCTTGGGGTCGGTGCCCGAGGGCCCGGATGGGGAGCAGCCCGATCGTTGGGTATTGACAAGATGGTCCTCACCGGCGAGGACGGCGTCACCGTCCAGGTGCACGGCGAAACGTTCATCAGCAAACAGGGCATCACCATCGCAACGTTCGCGACCGTCCCCGACGTCCCGTTCTCGACGTTCGAACCGACGTTGCCGAAACGGGAATACCCGGCGCTCAGCGCGAACGGGAGCCTCTGCCAGCCCCAGACCGCCGGCAAGCTGTTGATGCCCACCGAAATGGTCGGGCAGAACGGGCTGAAGATCACCCAGAGCACGAAGATCTCGGTGATGGGATGCCCACCCACCCGCCCGAAGGCCGTGCACAAGAAGGCGAAACGGAAGAAGCCCAAGCGCCCGAAGCGCAAGAAGCGCTGAGGACTCGAAAAAAGCCCAAAGCAACGTAGCGGCGACGCTGGTTGTGGGGCATGGAAGCCCCACGCCCCAGGCGGGTGGTGGAGAGGGGCGGCGCGCGGACGATCCCCGCCCTGCTCCCCTTGTCCCACGTATCGAGACATGATACAGTAGGGTTGGTTTGCTCAGGGAGATGGACATAGTGGTTCTGCTCGGACTGCTGCAACACCCGATAGGGGATTGGACGGTGCGTTCGCTGGCGAAGGAGCTGGGCCTGCCCTCTGCCAGCGTGCAGCGCTCGCTTGATCGTTTGGCTGCCACCCCGGCGTTCGATGCCCATCGCAGGCGGGTGAGCCTGGGGGCATGCGATGAGCTCTTCGACCACGCGCTGCGTTACCTCGCGCCCGCCAAGGCGGGAGGCGAAACGCGCGGGCTTGGGACGTCGTGGGCCGCGCTTCCGCTCTCCGAGCACCTTGCCCCGGCTGACGAGCCGCCGCCGGTGTGGCCCGATCCGCAAGGCGGGCTACGCGGCCTGGAAGTCACGCCGCTGCACCCCGCCGTGGTCTCACTCGCCCGTTCCGACCCGCGGATGTACGAGTTGCTCGCGCTCGTCGACGCGCTGCGCTTGGGTGACACGCGCACACGTGGCCTGGCGGTGGAGCTGCTGCGCGCGCGTATCCACACCTCGCCGGCGGCGCGGGCGGCATGAGCATCAAGCTGCTGGAGCGGGCCGCGGGTGCCCTGGGGCCGCTGTGCACGGAGGTGGTCTTTGTAGGCGGAGCGTGCATCGAGTTGTGGATCACTGACCCTGGGGCGCCCGCTCCGCGCCCGACCAAGGATGTGGACGTCGTCGTCGAGGTCACCAGCCGGCTGGGTTAC
This sequence comes from Solirubrobacteraceae bacterium, assembly GCA_049510515.1. Taxonomy (GTDB): domain Bacteria; phylum Actinomycetota; class Thermoleophilia; order Solirubrobacterales; family Solirubrobacteraceae; genus Palsa-744. The sequence goes on from JBEKYV010000347.1 coordinate 4,186, forward strand.
GAGCGGTTTTCCGAGCGGATGCGTGCGCGGGGCTTCTCCGAGGACTCCTCGAGCCCGGTGATCTGTCGCTGGCGCCATTCCCGCA
>JBEKYV010000348.1:0-4258 GCA_049510515.1 Solirubrobacteraceae bacterium
CGGCGATCGTCAGCGTGAGCGCTGCCCTCAGCCGCACGGGCGCGGGGTGAGGGATGCCTTCTTGATAAGCCAGGCGTCGTTTTGGTTGGTCGTTTCGTATGAGCCGGACCAGATGCGACATCCGAACTGCTGGTCGTGCGTAATGAGGGAGGCCACTTCGATCGTCGCTGTCGAACTGGAGCTCGCTCCGGTCTGGCCGTGGAATTCGACGTGCTGGATACCTGCGTGCTGCTCGCTGGAGATGAATTCTGATTCGCTCAAGCCGCTGGCACCCGGCGCTAGATACGTGTATGCGCCGCTGTAGTTGTGCGCTCCGATGTCCGCCCAATACCGTTCCAACGCTTCCAGCGATTCGCTGCCGGGCGTGGGCGTGGTGGCGGTTTCGGTGGCGGGGGTCGACGATGCTTCGGTGCTGGTCGAAGGAGTCGTGGCGGCTTCGCTGGACTGCGTGACGGCCGCAGCCGATGACGTGTTTAACGAGGAGCTGTTGCGCAGGCCAATGTGGGAAACGGCGAGGACTGCTCCGACGGAGATCGCGAGCACGACGAAGCCGATCCCTGCGCTGTAGGTCGACTCGCTAGCAGGAACCTCGCCTGTGGAGGTTCCGAACTGCGCCTCGAACCGGGTGTCCTCGTGCCCGATGACGATGACTGCGAGCGAGAGAAGGATCAGCGCGGCGCCGGCGCCTACTGCGAGGTAGATCCCCCAGCCGGCGTGCACAAGGTGCACCTGCTGCCCGAAGAAGTCGCTGGTGCCGATACCGCTGAGCTTGTGCAGGTCAACGCCGCTGATTCCGCCGCCGACGGCTCCGAAGAGCAGCGCTACGAGCGCGGGCCACACGGCATCGTGCTGTGTCCTGACCCAAAGCGCCAACAGGCCGACGACCGCTGCACCGAGGACCACTTGGCCGCCTTCGCCGCTGGTGCCAGCGATCGAGATGAAACCTAGAGCGGTAGCCCATGTACCCACCGCGCCGACGCCCATCGCGACGCTTGCCGCTACGGCGCCCCAGAAGACCCCTGGCTGGTCGCCGAGCCGCCTGGACAGCTCAGACGGCGGCCGATCCTTCATGACTGGCGTGTTGACCTGGACGGTCGGCGGCGGGACCGTTGGCGGCGAGGAGGACCACTCAGACCCGTCCCAGTAGCGCAGTACCCCGGGCTCGTCCGGGTCCTGGTACCAGCCGGGAGGCGCAGGAGGACTCTCGCCGGTCACCGGCCGCTACCTATCTCGATGGCCCATCGCCGCGCCGATTGCGCTCACGCTCCGCCAATGCCGTTGCAGGCGTTCCATCGTTCGATCCTATACCAACATCTCCGCCCGCTACCCTTTCGCGGATGCTCAGGGTCCTGACTACGGCAAGCAGCCCGGTCGAGCAGAGCCTTCTTCTCGCCCGCCTGTCGGACGCGGGCATTCCCTGTATGCGTGGCGCGGGAGGTGCGCGGGTTGCGCTCGGCAGCGGACGCGACATACTCGTAGAGGAGGAGGATCTGGCCAGGGCGAAGGAGATCCTCAAGGAAGACGACGAAGGCTTCGACGAAGGGGAACTCGCCCGCCTCAGCGAAGAAGCTGGCCGTCAGGCGGGCGACGCGGGTCCGCTGCTCTCCCCGCCCGCCCTGGAAGACCGCGCCGGTCCGCCGACGCCTGTCGAGGCCCAAGCGCCGGCGAAGACGCACGGCCTCCTCAAAGCGTTCGAGAGGCTCACCGCGAAGAAGGACGAAACGACCAGCCCCTTCGGGCGTTGAGACACCGGAGCCGGGCCCGGGGCACTCCGACGTGAACCACAGCGCACGATCAACGGTCTCGTGAACTGGCGGGATCATCCGGGCGAGTGCGCGGGGCGTCCGGGCATGGCGGGCGCGACGCGACGGTGCCGACCCGGTGGCCTGACCCCGGTGAGTGGTCCGGCTCACCCGTGGGCACCGAGTCGAACGAGGATACCTTCGAGTTCGTCGACCGACTGCCAGCGCACATCGTTTGCGTTCGGCGAGGCGGAAGCGCGGATCGCGGCGAGAACGACGGTCTGACCTGGCTGCGGCGGCCTTGAGCTGCCCCGTCCGCCGTGGTCTGCGAAGGGTCCCGGGGCGGCCGATCCAAACGAGAGGGCCCGGGCAGTCAGGGGCGCCCGGTGGAACGCTGCCCCGGACCAGCGGGTATTCAACTCCTACCACACGTTTTGCGACGGGAGGAGGATCCCATGACCGTATTGGCTGTTCTTGATTCCGCCGGGCGCCGCCGCTCACCGGCGACGCTGCCGGGCCACCACGCCGGGAGACCGCCGCGCAACAAGGGGCAGCGCTACCCCGCTGACCCGCCTGCGGTACAGGAGATCGTCGCGGTGATGCGTCAGGCCGGCGCCGGCCGCCACGGCGCGCGCATGCGCGCGTTGATCGTTGTGCTGTGGCGCGGCGGGCTGCGCATCCAGGAGGCGCTCACGCTCGGCGAGCAGGATCTCGACGCGCCACGCGGCTCTGTGCTCGTACGAGTCGGCAAGGGCGGACGCCGCAGGGAGATCGGCATGGACGCCTGGGGCTGGGAGCAGCTTCGGCCCTGGTGCGCCGGATCACGGGATTCTCCTCAGATCCGATCACAAGAAGTCCCCACCTTGGCTAGGGCGTAGACACGCGCGTGGGGCTCGACGTAGGCGAGTTCCGTAGGAACGAGCCGGAGTCGATCTCCACGCGCGGGCGCGGTCTGTCTGGGGTCCCCCCCACCGTCATCGGTTCTTGATGCCATGACGAGCGAGAGGGACCGGTGGGGATGCTCACAGAGGAGAATGACGTGGAGATACACGCTTTGGCTGCGCGCGGCTGGAATCAGTCGGCGATCAGCCGTCATACGGGCCGGGACCGTAAGACGGTCCGTAAGTATCTCGCCGCTGGCGGGGTGTCGTCTCGAGAGCGGGCGGCGAGTTGCTTGGAGCCGTTCCGTGGCTATATCGCTGCGAGGTTCGTTGATGACCCGCATCTGCCGGCGGTCGCGTTGCTTGAGGAGCTGGCCGCGGCCGGGTTCGACCGCTCGTATCCGACGTTGGTCAGGGAGCTGCGCCGCCTTGAGCTGCGGCCGGTGTGCCTGGTCTGTGAGCAGCGGTGCGGGAACGCGCCGACGACGGAGATCGACCATCCGCCTGGTGAGGAGATTCAGTGGGACTGGCTGGAGCTGCCGAACACACCGTGGGGCCAGCCTGCCTACGTGCTGGTTGGCGTGCTGTCGCACTCCGGCCGGTTCCGGGCGATGTTCTGCGAGCAGATGACGTTCGGGTACCTGGCCGGCGCGGCGCACGAGATCCTGGTTGGTCTCGGCGGCACCAGTTTGGTGTGGCGGGTCGACCGGATGGCGAGCGCTGTGATCCCGGGCACTGACCGGCTGAACCCGCAGTTCGCGCAGATGGCCAAGCACTACGGCGTCGATGTCGCTGTCTGTCCGGCGCATCGTCCGCAGCGCAAGGGTGTGGTCGAGGCGGCGGTCAAGTTCATCAGCGGCCGCTGGTGGCGGACCGCGAAGGTCGCATCGATGCATGAGGCGCAGCAGTCCCTCGATGCGTTCACCCTCGGCGTGTCCGACAGGCGCGGCCGGCGCGGGAGCACCGTCGGCGAGCTCGGCTCCAGCGAGCCGCTGCAGGCGCTGCCCGCGCTCGCGTTCCCGGCGGAGATCATGGTCGAGCGTGTCGCGACACGCAGCGCGCTGGTCGCGTTCGAGGCCAACCACTACAGCGTCCCGCCGGGCTACGCCGGCCAGCGGCTCGCCCTCCGCGCGCGCGTCGGCGAGCCGCACCTGCGGATCGTGACCGCGCAAGGGAACCGGGTCGCGACGCACCGACGCGCACCGGCCGGCGCCGGGCAGACGATCCGCACCAGCGAGCACGCCACACAGCTGGAGCGAGCCGTTCTGGACGCGTTCACGACCCAGGCCGCGTGCGCCCGCAAGAGGAACCGGCCACCCGGCGAGACAGCGCTCACCGAGCTCGCCAAGCTCCACGGGCACGCCGAGGCCCTCGCGCCGGTCGCGTCGCTCACTGACTACGCCAAGCTGGCGGAGGTGGCGTGCCGATGAGCGCCGACACGATCTACCAGCAGCTCCGCTCACATCTCGCCTACCTCAAACTCGGGGCCGCAGCCGACGCGCTGGCACCGGCGTTGGAAGCTGGGAATGGCGGTCTGATCTGGCCCCACTGCGGCGGTCTCAACTGGCCCCACCTCCGTCCGACTGGCAGCCGACTGTTCGGTGCTCATGGAGCTCGAGCGGGAGGCGGCGGAAG
>JBEKYV010000349.1:0-4258 GCA_049510515.1 Solirubrobacteraceae bacterium
TCCTGGTGGCGGCGCTCATGACCCGTGTCCTGCACGGCGGGCGGCCTCGCGGGCGGCGGCGCCCGGGAACGGCAGCAGGATCGCCAGGACGAAGACGATCAGCATCAGGCCGATGACCACGACGTTGGCTACCGAAAGATGGATGAAGCTCCAGTCCACCGTGTGCGCCGGGTGGTTGAGGTTGAAAACCGCCCCCATCACGCTCATCTGCAATACCCCTCTCTGTGTGTCTGCGAATGACCGGCATCCAACGAGGCAAACGCTAATCGGGCCGGCCCGGCAGGACCTCAGTAGAAATCCTCACGTCCCCGGGGGAAATCCGCAACAGCAGTGCGACCTCCACGCCGAGGTGCTCAAGCACCAGCCACCGCCCGGATATCGGCGAGGCCATCCCGGGCAAAGACCCGTCTTCGCCCAGTTCGACCCTGGGGTGGTCGGTGTGCCGGTGGGTGTGGTGAGGGTCGAGGAAGAACTGAAGGAAGGTGGGATGTCTTTCAAACGGCCCTACCACTTCACAAAATGAAGGGTTGGGGTCCCAAAACGAAGCATTACAACCCCGGTAGCGGGTCGGTGAAAGCTAATCGGGAGAGTTGCCGTTGCTGGCCGATCTTTGATTGGCCGCGAGCGTCTGGCGGCCGACTTCGGTCCACACCACCTGATCGCGGCCGGGACCGACTCCGATCAGCGCCACCTGCGCCCCGACGTGCTCGCCGATGAAGCGCATGTACTCCTGTGCCGCCGCCGGCAGCTCCGAGAAGCTCGTGCACTCCCCGATCTCCTCGCTCCAGCCCTCCAGCTCGGTGTACTTGGCCGTGGTGTGGTGCAGCACAGTCTGGTGGTAGGGGAAGCTGTCGAACTCCGCCCCCTCCGCGCCGCGGTAGCTCGTGCACACCTTGATCCGATCGAGCCCCGAGAGCACGTCGAGCTTGGTGATCGCCAACGCCGAGAGCGAGTTGAGGCGCGTGGCGTAGCGCAGCGCCACGAGATCCAGCCAGCCGGTGCGCCGGGGGCGCCCGGTGGTCGTGCCGAACTCCCCTCCGCGCGCGCGCAGCCGGTCGCCCATCTCGTCCTCCAGCTCGGTTGGGAACGGCCCGGCCCCCACGCGGGTGGCGTACGCCTTGGCGACCCCCCAGACCTCGTCGATGTCCTTCGGTCCCACGCCCGCTCCGACGCATGCCGCGCCCGCGACGGGGTTGGAGGAGGTGACGAAGGGGTAGGTGCCATGGTCGATGTCGAGCATCGTCGCCTGCGCGCCCTCGAAGATCACGCGCCTGCCGCTATCCAAGAGCTCCCACATCAGCTTGGCGGTATCGGCAATGTGCTGCTCCAGGCGGTGCCCGTAGGTCAGGTACTCCTCGGTCATCGTGCGCAGGTCGAGCGTGGGGTCCTTCTCGAACGGGCGCAGCGACAGGCGCTTGGGCTCCATCGCCGCCACGATCTTCTTCTTGAGGATCTTCTCGTCGAGCAGATCCTGTACGCGGATCCCCAGGCGCGCCGCCTTGTCGGCATAGCACGGCCCGATCCCGCGGCGAGTGGTGCCGATCTGCAGGCGCCCGAGCTTCGCCTCGCCGGCGGAGTCCAGCAGCAGGTGGTAGGGCATGATCAGGTGGGCGTTGGCGGAGATGCGCAGACCGCTGACGTCGATGCGCCGGGCGCGCAACGCGTCGAGCTCCTCGATCAGCACCTTCGGGTCGATCACCACCCCGTTGCCGATCACGCAGCGCTTGCCGGCGTAGAGGATGCCGGAGGGAATCAGGTGTAGCTTCCACTCCTCGCCGTCGCGCACGATCGTGTGCCCGGCGTTGTTGCCGCCCTGGAAGCGCACCACCGCATCGCTGTGCTCGGCGAGCAGATCGACGATCTTGCCCTTCCCCTCATCGCCCCACTGGGCGCCGACTATGACTATGCCCGGCATGAGGAGTGCAGTGTAGGGGCACGCCGGGATGGCCCAGGGCAGACGGGGCCGATCCCAATGACCGGCCCCCGCCCGCGGATGATCTGAGAAGTCGAGCGCGTGGGCCCTACTGGGCCAGCGCCTTCTGCTTGAGCGCGTCGAACTCGGCCTGGGTGATCGCGCCGCTGTCGAGCAGCTGCTTGCCCTTGGCGATCTGCTCGGTAGGATCGCCCTTGCCGGCCGCGGACTGGACGTACTTGTCGAATTCCTGCTGGGCAGCCTGCTGCTGTTTGACCGCGCGTTCGGCCATGCCCTTGTGCTCGGCGATCAGATAGACGAACACCCCGAGGTAGGGCAACACGACGATGAAGATGATCCACAGAACCTTCGCAAATCCCGACGTGTCGTGGCGGCGGAACAGGTCCGCGAATATGCCGATCAGGATCCAGATCCAGATCACGAACACGAAGAAGATCAGCATCGTCCAGAAGACTTCTAGGAACGGGTAGCTGCTTGAAGCGATGATCACGGCTTTCCTCCCACGATTGACTGAGGTGTCGCCAAGCAGCTTACGCAGTTCACTGCGTGTAGCGCTCGCCGGCATAGTTCATGAACTTCGGGTACTCCTTGTGGAAGGTCAACGTGACTTTCCCCACCGCGCCGTTGCGATGCTTGGCGATCAGTAGATCCGCCTCGCCGGGGCGCTCGGAGTCTTCGTCGTAGTACTCGTCGCGGTAGATGAACATCACGAGGTCGGAGTCCTGCTCGAGGTTGCCGCTCTCGCGCAGGTCGGAGAGCTGCGGTTTCTTGTCAGGCCGCGTCTCGACCGCGCGGGACAGCTGCGAGAGCGCGATCACCGGCACCCCCAGCTCGCGCGCGAGGATCTTCAGGCCGCGGCTCAGCTCGCCCACCGCGGTGACGCGGCTGTCGTAGCGGCTGTCGGTGCGCATCAGCTGCAGATAGTCGATGATGATCAGCCCCAACCCGCCCTCGCACTGCGAGTGCAGGCGCCGCGCCTTGGCGCGGATCTCCAAGAGGCCCACATCGGAGGAGTCGTCCACCCACAGCGGTGCCGCCGCCAGGCGCTGGCTGGCTGTGAGGATCTTCGGCCAGCGCTGCTCGGAGACGCGGCCCTTGCGCAGCTCCTCGCCCTTGATCCGTGCCTGCGAGGCGACGAAGCGCTGCGCCAGCTCGGCCTCCGCCATCTCCAGCGAGAACAGCGCCACGGGGCGTTTGTGCTCGACCGCGGCGTTCTCGGCGATGTTGCACACCAACGCGCTCTTGCCCATCGCGGGGCGGGCCGCGATGATGATCAGGTTCCCCCGCTGGAAGCCCCCGGTGATCTCGTCGAGGTCTTTGAACCCGGAGGGGGTGCCGGTCAGCGAGGTGCCTTCGAGCGACAGCCGGTGCAGCTTGTCGAGCTCCTCGTGCAGCACATCCTCGATCGTGCGGAAGTCCTGCTGGCGATCGTCGCGCGCGACCTCCAGCATCGCCTTCTCGGCCTGCTCCACCAGCTCCCGCGGGGGGGCGTGGTGGTCGAGCACGCTCGCCTGAATCTCATACGCGCTCGCCAGCAGGCGGCGCAGCAGCGCGTTCTCGCGCACGATCTGCGCGTAGCGGCGGGCGTGACCGGCGGCCGGCACCACGCCGGTGAGCTCGTCCACCGCGGCGATGCCCCCGGCCTCCTCGAGCTTGCCCGTCTGGCGCAGGCGATCGACAACCGTCAGCACGTCCACCGGCTCGCTCTCCTCGTAGAGCGCGAGCATCGCCTCGTAGATCGAGCGGTGGCGATCGCGGTAGAAGTCATCCGCGCGCAGCCCCTCCTCGATCACAAGGGCATACATCGAGTGGTCGGAGAGCAGGATCGCGCCGAGCACCGACTGCTCGGCCTCGAGGTTGTGGGGCGGGGCGACGGCCACCGTGGAGGTGCCCGCGCCGTTGGTGGTGGCGACGGCGCTCATAGCCACCGCGACTCTAGCCCGACTCTGCGGCGCGCCGCAGAGGACAACCCGCTATCTCCGAGGGAAAACTCCTGCACCGGGACATGCTTGCAGGTGTGGCGGACGGTCGTCTGAGTCTGCTTACTTCTTCGGCACCACCATAGTCTTGACGGTCGCCGTCACATCGTCGACGACGTCCACCACGACCATGTAGGTGCCGACGTTCTTGATCGGCTCGGGGAGGTGCACGTTGTGGCGGTCGAGCTTGAGGCCTCTCGCCTCGCGGATTGCCTCGGCGATGTCCTGCGCGGACACCGATCCGAACAGGCGTCCGTCGGCGCCCGCCTGCTGGGGAATCGTCAGCACGGTCTTGTTCAGCAGCGCCGCATTGGCGGCCGCCCGCTCGACGAATTCCCGCTCCGCC
>JBEKYV010000035.1:0-13729 GCA_049510515.1 Solirubrobacteraceae bacterium
GAGATCCGCGAACGCGCGACGATATCCGCCACCGTCACGTTCGCCCACCCCAGCTCATCCACCGCACGAACCCCCGCCGCCAGCAGACGCGAGCGCTGGATATCCGCCACCTGCGAGCCCTGGCCCCCCGCATCTCGCCCCGCGGCACGAGCACGCCTGCGCGCCCCAATCGGATCCGACCGGCGCACCACACCAGCAGCCGCGCGCGTGGCCATCACGCCACACCCCAAGCCGTGCTGTGCCCAACCCCGCGTAGCGGGTCAAACCGGCGCTTCGAGACTAGACGGCTACTGCCTTCAGACTCGAGTGCCCTAGACGAAGAGAGAGAGAGAGAGAGAGAGATGCGACAGCGCCATGCTGGCGCATCTAGCATCAGCTTTTCGCTGACGCGCTGCGACTCCTGTCACGTTTCTCCCTCTTGAAAACACGCTTGCTTCAGCTCCCTCTCAAGTTGCGACCCAAGTCCCTCTACCCAACATACACTCCGCGAGCGCTTGATGTCAACCGCGGGATGCGCCTACCCAACCCGATCTTATGTCTGCGTGGCCAGGTCTTGACATGACCATCGCACAGGCAACCGTACACCATGGTTGGCCCCCTTGTCAATACCCAAACCGCCAGGCCGCCATCCTCACCCCCGCGCGCTTGAGCCGCTCGAGGAACAGACCTTCGGGGGGTGCCCTACACGTCCAGCCCCAACGCAACCACCAGGGCGGCATTGAGACGGCGCGTAGTGAACGGATCGAGCTGACCGCGGCGGCGCACGAAGCGCTCCTTGGCGACGTTCACCAGCCAGTCGCAGTTGACGAAGCTCGGCTCCCGTATACCGTGCGCCGGCGACAGCTCCACCTCGGCGACGTGACCTCGACCGGTGCTCGTGACCACCGCGCAGTTGAGGCGACTCAGCACCGGGATTGCGGTCTCACGCGTCACGACCACCACCGGACGGACGATCGCGCCGAGGTCGACGTCCCATACTTCACCTCGCGCGATCACGCCGGCGCGTCGCCGGCCAGCGCGGCCGCCGCGTCGAGCACCCGCGTCTCGTCGTCGCTCAACGGCGCTCCCGCATATGCGGCGTGGTAGGAGGCGGCGATGCGTGTCTCCCGCAACCCACGCTCCAGCAGGCGGATGCCCGCGCGCACGGCATCGGCCCGCGAGCGGAACGCACCCTCGGCCACAGCCGAATCCAGCACCCGCAACTCATCTCCACTCAAGCGCACCGCGATCTGTGACATACGGATAGCATACCATGATGGGATGCCGTGCACGGGGAAGATCAGCCCTGAGGCGTTCACCAACTGTTCACAACCTGATTCCCGGCTCGTTACAAAAACCCGCAATTTGCGGCCGAATCTTGTTGGTATGGATGCACCGACCATCGAGAGGCAGGAAGGGGTCGGGTTGGGGCGCACCGACGCAGGCATAGGAGCCCGCCGCATCGACCCGGGCGTAGGAGCGGGGCACGTTGACCCGGGCGTGGCGGCGGGACGCACCGACGACCGGGTGAGCCGCGTCGATCTGCATTGTCACTCCTCGGCCTCCGAGGTCTCCCGGCTGGGGGTGCAGCGCGCGATGGGGCTTCCCGAGTGCGCCACACCGCCGGAGGAGGTGTACGCGCTGGCGAAGCGGCGCGGGATGGACTTCGTGACGATCACCGACCACGACACGATCGACGGGGTGCTGGCGATCGCCGATCGGCCCGACGTGTTCGTCTCCGAGGAGCTGACCGCCCACTTCCGCGGCGAGCGCCAGGCGGTGCACGTGCTCTGCTACGGGATCACGCCTGAGGATCACGAGTGGCTGCAGCGCCACAACCACGACGTGGAGGCGTGCGCCGAATACATGAACGAGCGGGAGATCGTGTGCGCGCTGGCGCACCCCTACTACACGGTCGCCGCCCCGCTCTTACCCCGCCATCGCCGCCGTCTGGTGGAGCTGTTTGCGATCTGGGAGGTGCGCAACGGCGCCCGTGCGCGCGAGCTCAACCGCCCCGCGGCGATCTACATCACGACGCACGACGGGATCGGGATCGGCGGCAGCGACGACCACGCGGGGGTGGACATCGGTCGCACGTTCACCGAGACGCCGTCCGCCGGTTCGCCCGCCGGGCTGCTGGCGCATCTGCGCGCCGGACGAGTGCGTGCGCGTGGTGAGCAGGGCAGCGCCGCCAAGTGGGCGCACGCCGCGATCGCGCTCGCCGCCCGCTCGCTGGGGGCCGGCTCGTTGGGAGCCGCCGCCGACGCACTGGTGACGGGCGGGGGGACGCACAAGCAATCATTCTTTTTGGACACCAACCAATTGGTTAGGGCCCAAAAAGAGACAACAACACCGCCGGCCTTGGCCGCGCCGCCCCCCAACCCCCGCATGGTGATGCGCATGGCGGAGCGGCTGCTGCGCGAGGGCGACGCCCGCCTCGGAGCCACCGGCAGCGACCTTACGCCAGACGATGCGCGACAACTATTGCGCGCCTGGCTGGCGGCGGTGGAGCTGCCCGAAGGCGAGCTGCTCGCACACATGCAGGCGGAGGGCTTCACCCACTCCGATCTCTACCGCCGCGCCTGCCGCGCCCACGAGCGAAAGCTGGGAGGAGCGGTGGAATCGGTGGCGCGGGCGATCGAGGCGGGCGGCAGCGTCGATCTCGCCACCGCCGCCACGGCGGTGTTCGAGGGCTGCATCGCGGCGATCCCCTACGCGCCCGCCGCCGCCTTCCTCGGGGCGGAGAAGGCGAAGCTCGACTCGCGCGAGGGCGAGACCCCGCGGGTCGCCGTGATGGCCGACGGGATCGCCTCCACGCACGGGGTGTCGCGCACGATCGAGGAGATCCGCGCACGCGGCGTGAAGGGGTACGAGATCGAGGTGATCGGCACCGATCCGGGCGTCGACCGGCGGCTCTCAGCGGTGGCTGAGCTGGACGTCCCGCTCTACCCGGGATTGCGGATCGGCGTGCCGGGCCTGCCCGCCGCGGTGGAGATCCTCGCCGAGGGCGCTTTCGACGCGATCCACGTCTGCTCGCCCGGGCCGATCGGCATCGCCGGCGCGCTCGTGGCGCGCGGGCTGGGGGTGCCGCTGATCGGCAGCTACCACACCGAGCTCACCGCCTACGCCGCGCTGCGCTCGGGCGACATGGGCCTCGCGCAGGCGATGGACCTGGCGGTGCGCACGCTGTATGGGGCGTGCGACCTTGTGCTCTCCCCCTCCCCCTCCTCCGACGAGACGCTGCGGCAGCTCGGGATCCCGGCGTCGCGGATCGCCCGCTGGGATCGCGGCGTTGACTGCTCGCGCTTCGACCCCTCCTTACGCGGCGAGCGCCGACTGCCGGGCGAGCTGAACGTCCTCTACAGCGGGCGCATCACCCGCGAGAAGGGGGCCGACCTGCTTGCGGAGGCGTTCCTCGACGCGCACGAACGCGACCCGCGGCTGCACCTCGTGCTGGCCGGCGGCGGCCCCGAGGAGAGCCGTCTGCGCGAGCGCCTGGGTGAGCACGCCACCTTCCTCGGCTGGCAGGAGGGGGCAGAGCTGGCGAAGGTGTACGCGAGCGCCGACATCTTCCTGTTCCCGTCCGCCACCGACACCTTCGGGCAGGTGATCCTCGAGGCGCACGCCTCCGGCCTGCCGGTCGTGGCGGTGGACGCCGGCGGCCCCGCGTCGCTGATCGAGCACCGCGTAAACGGCCTGCTGTGTGAGACCTCACCCGACGCGCTCGCCGAGGGGGTGCTCGAGCTGGCCGCCTCACCGCTGCTGCGCGGGCGCCTCGCGGCGGTGGCGCTCACGGGCGTGCGCCAGCGCACTTGGGAGGGTGCGCTGGAGCGCCTCGCGGAGGGCTACCGCCGCGTGCTCGACGGGTCGCCCCACAGCGCGGCCGGAAGCCCGGGGGCGCGCCGTGCCGCCTGAGCGCACGATCGCGGTCGCGCTGCACGACATCGAGCCGGCCACGTTCGAGCGCTGCGCAGAGATTCGGACCTGGCTGGACGAGCACGGCGTGAACCGCGTGACGCTGCTGGTGATCCCCGCACGCGACCTGCACCCCGTGGGCGAGCGCTCGCCGGCACTGACCGATTGGCTGGCGGACCGCCACCGCGCGGGCGATGCGATCGCCCAGCACGGCTTCCAGCACGAGCAGCTGCGCCGCCCGAGCCTCCCGCACCGCGTCTCGGCCCCGGCGCGGGCCCGCCGCGCGGCCGAGTTCGCCGGGCTCGGCGAGGAGGAGACGCGCCGCGCGGTGGACGCCGGCTGGCGGCTGCTGAAGCTCGCGGGGATCGAGCCCGACGGCTTCGTGGCCCCCGCCTACGCTTACACGCCCGCGCTGCGCCGCGCGGTGAGCGCCCGCTTCCGCTGGTGGGCGGGCCTGCTGAGCCTGCACGGCACCACCAAGCCGCACGAAGGCCGGCCGGGCTCGATCCGCGGCCTGGGGATCCCCGCCGCGGGCCGCCTCCTCCCCGCCGGGCGCCGCCGGCTGCTCCCCGCCTGGGGCCCACGCTCGATCCGCGCGGGTGCCCTGCTGGCGGGGGACACGCTGCGCCTGGACCTCTCCCCCACGCACCTGGAGCACCCTCACGAGCTGCAGGCGCTGGAGCGCACGCTAGACCGCGTGGCCCGCCGTCGCGCCGCAATCACCTACGACGAATTGGCGGACGCTCCGCTCCAGGCCGAGAACACCGAGGCTTCCAGCGAGCTGAGGCCCCGCGTCGCGGCGTAGCCGAGCGGCGGGAGCCCGAAGAGGTTCTCGATCGTGCGCAGCAGCGAGAAGTCGTTGAAGGGTTCCTGATCGAAGGTGGCGGGCTTGACGAAGGGCGATATCAACAGCGCCCCCACCTGGCCGCCGCCTTTGGGCGGAAGCGTGATCGCGGGCGTGCTCGCCGCGGGTGTGGTCGCCGCCGGTGTGGTCGCGGCCGGCGTGATCGCGGCCGGCGTGGTTGTGGTGGGGGAGGAGGAGGGTGGAGCAGTTGTGGCGGGGATGGTCGCGGCCGCTGGCCCCGGGCCCTGCGTCGCCGACGCCGGGGTGGTGGCCGCGCCGGTGCTGCCGGCCGGCGCGGTGGTCACCACCGCCGGCGCCGGGAAGCGCGGCTGCATGCAACAGGAGCTGGAGTCGGCGTACTCCCCGGTTGTCGGCGCCTGATCGGTGGTGATGATCAACAGCCCACCATGCCGGTAGGCAGGCGAGGCGAGGATCTCGGGGACGACGCGGCGCAGGAACGCTTCGGCGGCCGGCAGTCCACTCGGCGCGCCGGGCGTACACGGAGTGGGTCGGCCGTCGTGGCAGAGGTCGGGCACGATGTAGGAGAGCGCCGGGGTGCGCTTGGCGCTCTTCAGATCGCCCGCCAGCCCTTCGATGCCGACATCGTTGTGAGCGCATTCGGGCGAGTGAAGCACGCCGTCGAAGTAGGTGAAGGGATCGCGGAAGGTCGCGAAAGTGGTCCCCTGCGGCGCCTGCGAGGTGGGGTCGGCGGCGCCGAATTCGGGGTGCCAACAGGCGGTCGCGTTGGGCGCTCCCGCCCCAGGGGAGCCGCCCGCTCCCGAAGGAGGCGCAGCAGCGGATACGTCGCCGAGCCCTTCGGCGTACACCTTCCAGGTGAGCCCCTTCGCGGCGAGCTGTTCGCCAACCGTTTCGGCGGCTTTCGGGTAGATGCAGCCCTGGCCGGTGTACTGCCCCTCGCTGTTGGCCTGCCCCGGGACGATGTCGCTGAACGCCGGGCAGTCGGCAGCCGTCTGCGGGGTCGGCCCGAGCCCGCTGATCAAGGCGATCTCATCGGCGAGCTCTTCGTGGGCGACGCCGTAGAAGCGCACCAGCAGCTCGCCCTGGTGCTCGAGCGTGTGCGCGATGTAGGGCGCGGGCGATTCCGGCCCGAAGGTTTGGGCGTAGGCCTGGTTGGCGAGCACGATCAGGAAGACGTGCTTCACCGGTGGCAGCTTCGGCGCTTCTCCTTTTGACCCGGAGCCCTTGCCCTTGGAGCCGCTCTTGCCCGAGTGCTTATGGCTTTCGCCCGGGGAAGAGCTGCTCGATTCTTCGGCGGAGGAGCTGGGTTCTTCGGTGGAGCTCGAAGGCGACGACGCTTCTGGCGTGGGCGCTTCTTCGGATGAAAGCCCACCCACCCGCGGTGCCGCGGCGAGCTGGGTGCTCGTCGCGGGAGCGGGCACCAGCAGCGTGAGCGGCCCCCGGCGCAGCGCGTTCAGCGCGCCGGAGGGGTTGGATGCCGCCGCCCCGGTGACCGTCCCGAAGCCGAGCATCGCCAGCGTCAGCACGGCGGCTGTCAGTGGACTCGGCAGCCCTCCACGCGTGCGTTGCGGCGTGGGAGGGGGCCCTGCCGATGCGTGCGCGCCCGCGCCCAAACCCTCGAGGATCCGCTCCAATGCCGGGGGTCGCGGCCCGCTGCGAGCACCGCAGCTGAGGCAGTAGCGCTGGTCGCCGGCCAGCGGCGAGCCGCACTCAGGGCAGCACGACGGTGGGCGCGTCGGCATCCTGCTCCTCGCCGGCCGGCTCGCTCGGGGACCCGCCGTTGGCGGTGGCGCTCGGGACGCGCTCCATCAGCACCTTGCCGCACTGCCAGCAGTACAGCGCCCCGCGGCCATGCACCGCGCCACAGTCGGGGCAGGTGCCGGTCTCGACATGCTCGCGGAGGCTGAGCACGCGCTCGAGCTCGCCGAGTTCGGCGTCGCGCTCCTGCAGCTCGCCGGCGCGACGCACCAATACGTCAAGGCGGAAGTGATCGCGAATCGCCATCTCGTAGGCGAGGCCACCGAGGTCCCAGTGCAGCTCGGCGACCTGCGCGAGCAGCTCATCGCGACGGCGTTCCAAGCTCGCGCGCCCGTCGCCCCCGTGTTGGTCGGCGCCCATCAGCCGGTGGTCATGATGTCGAAGGTAGCCATCGGCTAGGTGTCACCACGTCGGAAGACCGGTCAGCCCGTCGTCACCACATTGGGAATGTTGCGCGTCTTCTGCTCGGCACTTTCGCCGCTGTTGCTCGATTTGGTTTTGCTCGAGCCGCCGCTATTCGAGGAGCCGCCCGAAGAAGAGCTTCCCGAGGACGATTTGGTGGACGTGGAGGATTTGGGCTTGGTTGTGGAGGACGAGCCTTTGCCACCGCCGCTCGTGGTCGACCCCGAGCCGCCGCCATTGGCGCCCGCGCCGGTGGATGAGCTGGAGGGGCTTTCCGCGGGCGTTGTTACCGCAGGAGCAGCACCATTGCTCGTGCCCGACGCGCCGGCGCCGGGGGTGGCGACCGAAATCACCTGTGCCGGCGTGGTGGTGGTTTTGCCCGCGCCCGCACGACCGATCAGCACGCCGACGCCCATCGCCAGCAGCAGCACCCCCACGGCGGCAACCGCGGTCGCGCCCGAGAAGCGCCCACCGCCCGCGCCACCGCCGGCTACAGCCCCGCCACCACCGCTCGACGCGGCCGGGCCGGAGACCGTGGCAGGCGTGAAGCGGCTGAGAAACTGGCTGCGCGCCTGCACCTGGCGCGCCCCGCACTCCAGGCAGTAGCGCTGATCGTCGGCAAGCGAGGCGCCGCAGTAAGCGCAGGCTTTCATAGGTCCCGCATCATACGGTTTTGCCCCGGCGGCAACTGGTGACGATTCGGTGAACATCCGTGCCGGCGGGGAAATGACGTGAAAGACTGGCGCCCACACCGTGCGGGTGTCATAACACGTCGTTCACAATATTTTCACACGATCGGGCACTCCCGATGCACAGCCTCCTCGAGCCTCTCGCGACTTCCTAGCTCCGATACCCAGCTTCCTCGAGCCCCTCACAACTTCCTAGCTCCGATGCACAGTTTCCTCGAGCCCCTCACGACTCCCAGCCCCGAATCTCCATTTCCCGGCTCCCAGCCGGAGGATGAGGGGCCGCGGACACAGACCTTCGGCAACCTCGAGCTGCGCCCCGACGAGATGCAGGCGCTGGTGGCGGGCACGCGGGTGGGCCTCACCGTGCGCGAGTTCCAGGTGCTCGCCGCGCTGGCGGGCCGCGAAGATCGCGTGATGCGCCGTGCGGAGATCTACCGGCAGGTGTGGGGCGGGGAGATGAAGCACCGCGACCGCGCGGTGGACGTATTTGTGCGCAAGGTGCGCACCAAGCTCGCCGCGACGGCGCCCAGCTGGACCTATATCCACACACACTTCGGGATCGGCTACCGCTTCGCTCCGGAGCCGACCCCGCCGACGGAGAGCGAGGTGAGCGCGATATGAGCCGGTTGGACGGCCGCCGTGCAACCGTGATCGGGGTGCTGCTGGCGAGCCTTGCGCTGGCGTTGGCGGGCATCGCGCTGGTACAGCCGCTCTCCTCGCAAGCGACCGCCAAAACCCCCAAACCCCCCAAGACCCCCAAGGTCAAGCCGCCGCACGCCGCCACCGAGCGAGCGGCGCACGCGGGCGAAACCACCGTTGAGCTCGACGGCACGGTCAACCCTCACGGCACGGAAACCACCTGCTACTTCCAGTACGGCACCACCACTGCGTACGGTGCACAGACTCCGACCGCCGCGGCCGGCAGCGGCACCACCGGGGTGAAGGTGAGCCAGGCAATCTCCGGGCTGCAGGGAGGCACGACCTACCACTACCGCATCGTGGCCACCAGCTCGACGGGCACCTCAGACGGTGTCGATCGCACCTTCCTCACCAAGCGGATTCCGCTGAAGTTCGTGGTCGCGAAGGCGTCGAACGCAACCACTTTCGAGAGCCCGTTCTCGCTGACCGGCACCCTCTCCGGCGCCGGGGGGGCCGGCCACCAGGTGATATTGCAGGCCAGCACATTCCCCTACCTGACCGGCTTCGACGACCTCGGCACACCGGTGAGCACCAACGCCGCCGGCAACTTCACCCTCACCGCCCCCAACCTCACGCAGACGACCGAGCTGCGCGTGCGCACGCTCGACGCACCGCCGATCTACAGCCAGGTCGTCAAGGTGAAGATCGCGGTGCTCGTCACGCTCACCGCACGCCCGGTCGGAAAAGCCGGGTATGTGCGCCTCTCGGGCACGGTGGCGCCCGCGGAGGTAGGCGCGCCGGTGAACCTCCAGTGGGTGAAGCCCAACGGCAAGTATGTGACCGTGGGGAGCACCGTGGTGAAGCGAGGCACCGCGCGCACATCGCGCTTCAGCGCCGTGGTCAGGGTTCGCCACACCGGCTCCTACCGCGCACTCGTGAGGGTGAGCAACGGCAAGCAGGTGTCGGGCTCCAGCCGCACTATGACGCTGCGCGCGGCGCCGGTCGTGCACAAAAAACATCGCGCGCACGGCCACCGTCTGATCCGCCGGACGGTCGCATGACGCTGCCCCGCCCGACGGTCGCATGACGCTGCCCCGAACCTGAGGAGCCAACCACTCACGGCACAGGCCCCGGAGGCACAAACCCCCGGGGCCGGTGGATGCCGCAATGCGGTGAGCCGCCGCTCAGGTGTCGCTGCTGGCGGTGGTGATCGACAGGCTTTTGGAGTTGCTGGTGACCGAGTTGGACACCGAGGCGCCGAACGGGTTGCCGCTGATCGCGCTTTTGGCGATCGAGAACGAGCCCGGGTGATCTGTGGAGCTTTCATCCGAGGAGCCCTGCACCGCCCATTCGCTCATGCCTTTGATCGTGTCGCCGCTGCCGGTCCCCTTCGGGCCGTACTGCTGTTCTTCGTACTGGAACACGAGGATGCCAACTTTGCCGCTTTCGAGCTCATTGTTGTTGACAGTCGCCCACCCCTGGTCGAGGCCCACCGACGCGTAGCGGTCGCCGGTCAGTTTGTTGCTGGAGATCGCCAGCTGTGAGGACGTCGGCGCCGCCGGCGAGCCATCCAGGTAGTAGACGCCGAAATCATTGTCATCGATGATCGACTTGGTGACGGTGGAGCCGGCGGCCGCGCCGTAGAAGAGGACGCCGGTCGCCTCGTAGCCTGGGTTGTACTCGTTGGCGCTGATCGTGGACTCGGTGATTTTCGCCTGCGCGCCGTTGCTCACCTGGATCCCGTTCTGGGCGATCGTGGGGGTTTCGCCGGTGCCGGTGACGGTGGTGCTCGTGATTGTCGCTTTCGAGCCGGCGCCATCGACAGTGATGCCATTCTTCTGGTAGCCGCTGACGGTGTCGTTGGACAGCGTCGCCGTCCCGACTTCCACCGGTTTGGTCCATGCCATCCCGATCTGGATGCCGACTCCCCCCTGACAGCCGTTGATCGGATCGGCGCCCGCGCCGGCGATCGTCGAGTCGGTGAGTTTCAAATCTGCTTCGCCGGCCACCAGGATCCCGTAGAGGCTGTCGCTGCACTTGCCGGATGGCCAGTGGCCTTCGATCGTCAGACCGGTGAGTGTGACGGTTGCCGCGCCGCAGATCGACACCACGTCTTCATCCGGTTCGCCGGTCGCCGTGTCACAGGCCGTGGTCGATAGGCTGGGCGTGGCGGGCAGCTGAACGGTGACCGAGCCTGCCGCCACGATGCTGAGGGCTTTGGTGATCTGCAGCTGTTCGACGTAGGTGCCGGTGCAGACCTCGATCTTCGCGCCAGCAGTATCGGCGGTGATCGCTGCTTGAATCGTGTCGTATCCGGGGCTGGTACAGCTTTTTCCCGGGCCTTTGACGGTTGGCGCATGCGCCACCCACAGCGACCCGGCGGACGCCGCCGCCGGCACCGCGACTGCGACGGCCACGGCGGCACTAAGGACTGTCATCCCTTGTCTGAATCTCATCTCGCTCCTTGCTTTGTCAATGGCAAAGTGGGCGACTCTATATGAAGGCCTCGCCACCGCCGTTACCACGACGTGAACAGTTTCAAAGAGCTGTCAACGACCGGCGGCGCGCGGCACGAGCTTGACCGCGTAGGCGTGCACCGTCCGCGGGGGATCGGGCGCGACGACGCGGATCGCGAGGCTTGCGTGCAGGTACCCGTGGCCGGCTCGCACGTGTGAGCGCCCAGCGCGGTCGAGCCGAAGCACCACGGTGGCAGCCCGGCCGTGGAGGATCGAGAAGCTGCTCCCGGCGAGCGTAACCGCGTAAGAGCGTCGCGCGGCGCGTGCCCGCGGCGCGAGCGTCAGCGTGAGACGCCCGCGGCAGGTGGTTGGCGCCGTGCAGCGCAGCTTCACCCGCACACGCCCACCGGCGGTCGGCAGGCGCTTGGCGAGCAGCACGACGCCACCGCCCGCCACCTGGTAGGCGGCCACACCCTGTTTGGGGGTTGCGGCAGAGCCCGAGGAGCCACCGCCGGTTTGCGTTTGCGTGCCGCCCGGGGTGGGGTTGGCGCCCGACGGCGAGCCGGGGGACGGGGGTTGCGAGGCGGGGGGTTCGTTCCCGAACACCCACACCGCACCCGCCCAGTTGCCATCGCGAACACCACCGGCGAGCGCGGTGTCACCATCAGCGGAGAGCGCCACGCTCCAGCCGAATTCGCCGTCGCCGCTCTCTTCGCTGCCGCCCGTGAGCTTTTCGCCCTGCTGCGCCCAGGTCGAGCCGGTCCGCGCGAACAGCCATGCCGCGCCACGCTGTTCGTCGTCCCGGACGCCACCGATCAGCGCGGTGTCGCCGTCGGGGGTGATCGCCACCGCGTCGCCGAAGTAGCCCCGGCCCACCTCACCGCCACCGGTGAGCTTGGCGCCCTGCTGCACCCAACCCGTGCCCGCGCCGGAGCCGGTGCGCGTGAACACCCACGCCGCGCCGGCACCGGAGTCGTCGTGGTAGGCGCCGATCAGCGCGGTGTCGCCTTCGGCTGAGAGCGCCACGCTCTGGCCGAGCTCGCCTTCGCCTGACTCTTCTGCGCCGCCGGTGAGCTTCGCGCCCTGCTGCGCCCAGCTCGCACCAGTTCCAGAGCCGGTGCGCGTGAACACCCACGCCGCGCCGGCTCCTCCGCCGTCTTTGCGCCCGCCGATCAGCGCGGTGTCGCCAACGGCTGAGAGCGCCACGCTCCAGCCGAACTCCCCTTCGCCTGACTCTTCCCCGCCGCCGGTGAGCTTCGCGCCCTGCTGCGCCCAGGTGGCGCCCGCGCCGGCGCCCAAGCGTTCAAACACCCAGGCAGCACCGGCGTCGCTGTGGTCGACGTAGCCGCCGATCAGCGCGGTGTCGCCACTCGCGGAGAGCGCCACACTCTGGCCAAACCAGCCGCTGCCGCTCTCGCCGGCGCCCGTCAGCTTCGCCTGCTGCGTCCAGGTCGAGCCCGAGCGGGTGAACACCCATGCGGCACCACCGCTCTCGTCGTTGGGCGCGCCGATCAGGGCGGTGTTGCCGTCAGCGGAGAGCGCCAAGCCGCGGCCGAAGTGACCGGCGCCCGACTCTTCGCCACCGATGAGCTTCGCTTGCTGCGTCCAGGCCGAGCCACTGCGCGTGAAGACCCACACGGCACCGGCTTCGCTGCCGTCGCGGGGGCCGCCGACCAGCGCGGTGTCGCCATCGGCCGAGACCGCCACGGCGCGCCCGAAGCGGCCTTCGCCCGTCTCTTCCCCGCCGGTCAGCTTCGGGCCCTGCTGGAACAGCGGGGCCGAGCCGCTGGCCAGGCCATCGGGGATCGCGGCGCCGAGCGACAGCAGCAGCGCGAGCAGCGCAACGGCCGGCGCGGTGCGCCGCAGAGCCTTCGGGGTTGTTGGGAGCGTCGTTCGGTGAGTCATCCAGGGCCATTCCGGTTGGCGCGAGACGGCTGTCCAAGCCGCCGCGCACCGCGGTGCCGTATCTAACTCCACCAGCCTGCCTGTACTCCAACGCTTCACTAGATGTTCACAGCCGGTGAGCACGATCACGAGCAGGCTGCTGCTTGCTCGCCGGCTCCTTTCCCCAGCCCGGCCGGGCGACACGGCTTGTCGACCAGCGCCAGCCCACTCACGCAGGACGCCGTCGGGGGCGCCAATGGCCATCCCCGCGTGCTGATGCTCGGGATGGGCTGGTTTCCCTCGACCGTGGGCGGCCTGGACCGCTACTACCGCGCGCTGTTCGAGCAGCTACCCGAGGCGAGCGGCGTGGTGATCGGCCCGGCCGAGGGCGCACCCGCGGTAATCGCCGCCGCCTCGCGCCACAACCTTCCGCTACCGCGACGCCTCGGCTCGTTCTGGCTGGCCGCCCGGCGCGCCGCGCGCGGGGCCGAGGTGGTGGATGCGCACTTCGCGCTGTACGCGGCGGCGCCGCTGCTGCTCGGGCGGCGGCGACCGACGGTGTTTCACTTCCACGGGCCGTGGGCGGATGAGAACGCGGCGGCGGGGGAGTCCTCACGCGTGAAGCGCGCGTTGCGCGCAGCCCTGGAACGTGGTGTGCTGCGCCGCGCCGACGCGCACGTGGTGCTGTCCAGCGCCTTCCGCAGAGTGCTGGTGGAGCACCACCGCGTGGCTCCGTGGAAGATCAACGTGTGGGCGCCGGGGGTGGAGCTCGAGCGGTTCACTCCCGGCGACAGGTCGCTGGCGCGCGCGGGGCTGGGCATCGACCCCGCGGCGTTCGTCGTGGTGTGCGCCCGCCGCATGGTGGCGCGCATGGGGATTGACCTGCTGCTCGACGCCTGGGACCAGCTCGAGCACAACCTGCCGGAGGGCTCGCTGCTGCTGCTGGTAGGCGATGGACCGCTGCGTGAGACGTTCGCGGCACGCGCAGCCCAACCACCGCTGGCGGCGCGGGTGCGCGTGATGGGCAGGCTCTCCGACGAGCAGCTGATCGAGGCCTATCGTTGCGCCGACGTGGCGGCGGTGCCGAGCGTCGCGGTCGAGGGCTATGGCCTCGTGGTGCTGGAGGCGGCGGCGTGCGGCACGCCCAGCATCGTCAGCGACGTGGGCGGCCTGCCGGAGGCCGC
>JBEKYV010000350.1:0-4245 GCA_049510515.1 Solirubrobacteraceae bacterium
CCTTCCGATTGGGGTGGGGAGACCGAGTTTGTCGACGTCAGCGCCAAGACCCGCCAGGGTCTCGATGAGCTGCTGGACACGATCCAAGTTGTCACCGACCTGGAGGAGTTGCGCGCCAACCGCGGCGCCGAGGCCTCCGGCACCGTGATCGAGTCGAAGCTCGACCCCGGCCGCGGGCCGGTCGTGAGCATCCTGATCCAGCGCGGGACGCTGCACGTCGGCGACGCACTGGTCGCGGGTGCCCACTTTGGGCGGGTGCGCGCGATGCACGACTTCACCGGGGCGCGCACCAAGCGCGCCGAGCCGGGCGAGCCGGTCGAGGTGCTCGGCTTCGACGGCGTCCCCGAGGCCGGGGAAACGGTGAGGGCGGTCGAGAACGAGCGCCGCGCGCGCCAGCTGGCGGGCGTCCGCGCTAACCGGCTGAAGACCGAGGCGCTGGCGCGGCGCTCGGGGCGCAAAGTGTCGCTGGAGGACGTCTTCAAGCTGGCCCGCGAGGGCGCGGTGAAGGAGCTTGGCCTCGTGATCAAGGCCGATGTCGCCGGGTCGCTGGAGGCGATCGAGGACGAGATCGCCAAGCTCCCCCAGGAGGAGGTGAAGGTCAACATAATCCACCGCGGCGTGGGCGGCATCAACGAGTCCGATGTGATGCTCGCTGCCGCCTCCGAAGGGCTGATCCTAGCCTTCAACGTGCGTCCCGTCGGCGACGCCCGCCAGATCGCAGAGCGCGAGGGCGTTGAGATCCGCTCCTACGCGGTTATCTACCGCGCGATCGAGGAGCTGCGCGCCGCGATGCAGGGGCTGCTGGAGCCCGAGGAGGTCGAGACCGTGCTCGGCCAGGCGGAGGTGCGCCAGCTGTTCCGCGCCTCGCGGATCGGCACGATCGCCGGCTCGCACGTCACCGAGGGCAAGGTCACGCGCGGCGCGAAAGTGCGCGTGGTGCGCGAGGGCACGGTGATCCAGGACACCACGATCGGCAGCTTGCGGCGCTTCAACGAGGACGCCCGCGAGGTGGCGGCCGGCTTCGAGTGCGGGATCGTACTGGCCAACTTCCAAGACCTCCGCGAGGGCGACATTCTCGAGACCTACGAGACACGTCAGGTCGAGCGGGAACTGGCCTAACACAGCGCTTGCAAACGCGACGGGCTCGGAGAGTAGGATGACCAGTGGCCGCATGCGCCGCGTCGATGAGGCGATCAGGCAGGTGATCGGAGAGGTGGTGGCAGGCGAGTTGAAGGACCCACGAGTGGGATTCGTGACCGTGACCGATGTGAGGACCAGTGCCGATCTCAGCCATGCCCGCGTGTACGTGAGCGTGCTCGGCGACGAGCCCGACCGGGAGGCGACGCTCGCCGGGCTGCGCAGCGCACACGGCTATATACAGCGGCGCGTGGCCTCCGAGCTGCGTCTGAAGCGCACGCCGACGCTCGACTTCATCTACGACGGCACCACCGATCGCGCGATGCGCCTGGAGGCGTTGCTCGATGAGCAGGGGGCCGGAGTCGATGAGCCGGGTGCGGGCTGGCATGGGGTCGATGTCGATGCGCGGCCGGCAGGCGCTTACGAGCCGGGGGCAGACGTCGATGAGTGAGAACGGCACCTCCTCGGCGGCCGGCCTGGCGCGGACTCGGGCCCTTGTGCTCGAGCGGATCCGTGAGGACTCGAGCTTTGTGCTCGCCACACACGAAAACATGGACGGCGACGCGATCGGCTCGCTGCTGGGGATGCAGGGGCTGCTCACTGCGCTCGGCAAGGACTCGCTGATGTTCGTCCCCCCGGGGGAGCTGCCGCTGCCCTTGGAATACCGCTTCTTCGACCTCGCTGACGCAATTCAGTCGCCGCCCGCGGACATCGCCCGGCGCACCGTGGTGCTGCTCGACTGCGGCAACATCGACCGCAACTCGGCCGACGCGCTGCGCGAGGGGGCGCACCTGCTGAACATCGACCACCACCACGACAACACCCGTTTCGGCACCGTCGATCACGTGGTCGCAGATGCCTCCTGCACAGCGGAGATCATCTGGGATCTGATGCACGGGCTCGGTGTGAGTCCCGCGCCGGAGGTGGCGCAGGCGCTGTACGTGGGACTGGTGACTGACACGGGGCGCTTCATGTACGAGAACACGGGGCCACGCGCCCACCTGATGGCGGCCGAGCTGATCGAGGCGGGCGTGGACGTACAGGCGATCTACCGTCGCCTGTACGAGGAGATGCCCTACCCGAAGCTGGCGCTGCTCGCGCTCGGCCTCGGGCAGGCGCGACGCTTTGACTCGGGCGAGCTCGCGATCGCGGTGCTGAGTGCCGAGGACTTCCGCCGGGTGCAGGCCGAGGAGAGCTACTCCGAGGGGATCGTCGACCATCTGCGCGCGGTGCAAGGCACGAAGGTGGCGGCGCTCGTGCGCGAGCTGACCGCCCCCGCCCGACGCGGCGATCGCAAGGTGTCGCTGCGCGCCGTCGACGACGACGTGGACGTTTCGGCGATCGCCCGCGCACAGGGGGGCGGGGGGCACCGTCGGGCCGCCGGCTTCTCCACCACAATGGAGCCGGAGGAGCTGATCGAGTTCCTGCGCCGCGAGATCGCCGCCCAGCTGCTGGCCGATCCCGGACGATCGGCCGCGCCGGCGCCGGCCTGACGCGCCGAGTGCGGACGCTCGCCGGCGGCGGCCCACCCTTCTCCCATCCCCAGCGCCACGCTGCGCGATGATGCGGCGATGAACGGCGTCCTCTTGATCGATAAGCCGGCGGGCATCACCTCGCACGATGTGGTCGCCTCCGTGCGCCGCGCGCTGGGCGGCGTCAAGACCGGCCACGCCGGCACGCTCGACCCGTTTGCCACCGGCCTGCTGCTCGTGTTGGTCGGTCGTGCCACGAAGGCCCAACAGCAGCTGATGGGGCTACCCAAGCGGTATGAGACGCTGGCCCGGCTCGGTGCGGTGTCGAGCACGGGCGATCCAGAGGGGGAGATCACGCACACCGGGCGACTGCCGCCCGACCCACCGTCGTTGCCCACGGGCGAGCTACGCCAGCGACCCCCGATGCACTCAGCGGTGAAGATCGGCGGCGAGCGCGCCTACAAGCGCGCGCGACGCGGGGAGCAGTTCGAGATGCCCGAGCGGATCGTCACCGTCCAGCGCTTCGAGCAGCTGTGGCGCGAGGACGACCGCGCCGCCTTCGTGATCGAGTGCTCCTCGGGCACCTATGTGCGCTCGCTGATCGCCGACCTCGGCGATGGCTATTGCGTGGAGCTGCGCCGCACCGCGATTGGGCCATTCAAGGTGGCCGATGCGGTGGCGCCTCCGAGACGTGGCCAGCCCTGGGAGCGACCGGAGCTGCTCACCGTCGAGCAGGCGCTTGCAACTACTTCACAAAATGAAGGGTTGGGGCCCGAAAAGTAAACACACAACCCCGCCACCCGCGGCCCACCGCGCCGCCTCCAATAGTCTTCGGGCGTGCGTATTACCAGCCTCCCCGACGTACAGACCGATCGAAGAGCGGCCAGCAAGCGCCAGGTGGCGGTTGGAACCTTCGATGGGGTGCACCTTGGCCACCGCGAGGTGATCCGCGGCTCCGACAGCGTGCTTACCTTCGAACCCCACCCGGTCTCGGTGGTCGCGCCCCAGCACGCGCCGAAACTGCTCACGCCGCTTCCGGTGAAGGCCGAGCTGATCGCGTCGCTCGGGGTGCAGGAGCTGATCGTGATTCCCTTCGACGCCGCCTTCGCCGCGCGCAGCGCGCAGGAGTTCATCGACGAGGTGCTGGTGCAGACGCTGGGGGCGGCACGCGTGTCGGTCGGCGAGAACTTCCGCTTCGGCCACCGCGCGCAGGGCGATACGCAGCTGCTGGCGGACGATGGGCGCTTTCAGACGACGGTGCATCCGCTGCTGGAGGTGGACGGGGAGATCGTCTCCTCCAGCCACATCCGCGGCCTCGTGCTGGCCGGCGAGGTCGATCAGGCGACGCGCTTCCTCGGCGCCCCCTTCCAGCTGCGGGGCGAGGTCGTGCGCGGCGACGAACGGGGGCGCACGCTCGACTTCCCGACGGCCAACCTGATCCCCGACGAGGCGCTCGTGTGTCCCGGCCACGGCATCTACGCATGCCTCGCCAACGGTCACCACCAGGCGGCCGTCAATATCGGGGTGCGCCCGACCTTTACGACAGGCCGCGGCGAGCTGATCGAGGCGTACCTGCTCGACTTCGACGGCGACCTCCACGGCAGCGAGCTGCGCCTGGACTTCATCAGCCGCCTGC
>JBEKYV010000351.1:0-4221 GCA_049510515.1 Solirubrobacteraceae bacterium
CGGACGCAGGGTGCGCGCACTGGGGCAGCTCCAGCGCTCGGATATCTCGATTTGAGCGTCGCTCCGTGCGGTGATCGCCGCGAGCTGATCCAGCAGCTCCTGGGGGACGTCGCTCTCACTGAGCCCCACCTTGGGCAGAACGCTGAACAGGTGGGCGATAACCACGGGTGGTTGGCGGCGCGCGGGGGGTTGGCGGCGCGCGGGGGGTTGGCGGCGCGCGGGGGGTTGGCGGCGCGCGGGGGGTTGGTGACTCATGGGAGAGTGACCCATCGAAGATTGGCCGCCCGCGGAGGGTCGGTGTACGATTGGAGATTGGCGGCCCACGGGAGGTTGGCGGGGCAGCGCGTTGGCCGTCGCGGTGGCAATCGCGCCGATCACCTCAGCTGCTGAGAGTGCGCCCTCGGCGATCGAAGCCCTCACCTCGGACGGCTTGTGTGGACCGTCGGCCAGCGGCACCTGGTGGTCGGCGGCGTAGACCACATCCACGCCGTCCAGCCCCGGTGGCAGGTCGAGGCTCCCCGCGGTGTCCAGCAGCTTGGCCTCCACCGCGCAGCGCAGCACCACCGGCGTCGTGGCGTTCACCCGTGTCACCTCGGCGGCGTAGTCGGCGACCCAGTCGGTGTCCACGCGCACATGGTCGACACACGTCAGCTCGAGCAGCCCAAGGCGCTCGGCTTCGGCGACGTTCTCCTCGATCGTGTTTGCCCCGTCGGAGAAGGTCGAGTGAACGTGCATGTCCTGGCGCACCTCGATCATGCCGGCACCTCCGCCGGCTGTACGACGTCGCGCTGCAGCCTGGCGATCTCCTCGAACGAGAGAAAGCGCTCCTGGAAGAACCGCACCATCGCGATATCCGCAAACGGGAGGGATTGTTGTGGCATCGCCTCCCCCAGCGCCTCCGCGACGCACAGCCACGGCATGTCGGGCCCGCTTGCGACCGTCAACGCCATCGTGCCAGGGAAGCGCGGGTTGACCTCCAGCAGCGCCGGCTCACCGTGCACGTCCCCCTTCACCTGGACGTTGGCCACGCCGGTCAGCCCGATCAGCTCGGCGACCTCGCGGCCGATTCGCTCCAGGCGCTCGTCGTGGCGCGTGCGTCCGGTGACCGCGATGCCCGAGTCGATCTTCAGGCGCTCACGGGGCACCACCGCGATCACGCGACCCGCGCCCGTGGCGAGCACGTCCAGGGAGTACTCGGCACCCGGCAGCAGCTCCTGCACGAGCAGGCTGCCGTCGCGCTTCAGGAATTCGAGCTCCCCCACACGGTCGACGCGATGGATCCCGCGCGAGCCGCTGCCCACGCGGGGCTTGACGATCGCCGGCAGCGGGGCCGAGGAGGCGTCGAACGCCTCGTCCACCAGCACCGTCTCCGGTGTGCGCACACGACCATGGCAGCGTGCGTGCAGCGCCCACTTGTCGAGACACGCTTCCAGCGTTGCCAGCGGCGCGAGCACCAGCTGCACACCGGCCTGCTCGAACCTCGCCCGGCACGCCCCCAGCGGGATCAGCTCGCTGTCCACGGTCGGGATCAGCACGTCGATCGCCTCGCGCTCGCACGCCGCCAGCAGTGCCTCCGCGAAGCCGGGGTCATCGCCGCGTGGGAGGATCACACGCCGCTCCGCCCCCACCAGGTACAGGCCGGCGGCGTAGGGATCGATGTCGCCGGCGAGCAGCGTGACGGGCCGCTCGTCCAGCGCTTTGAGCAGGCATACCCCGGAGGGGCCGCCGACGCCCGTAACGAGGACACGGGGAGCGGACGAGTGGGACTCAGGGGGCATGACCAACCATCTCCCCAGCCTCGATCGCTTGCGAAGCGGGCGACGATGCCGCGGGCGTCGAAGGGGTCATCTCACTGTCACGGATCACCTCCAGCGGCTCCACGTTGTGCGAGGAGCCAAAGCGACTCCAGTAGCGTGCGGTGGCGCGCAGCAGGTCCTCCTGCAGGTAGCGGCGGATCTTGACCTGCGAGCCATAGGCGCCGATCACCTCCAGCTTGCGATCCATCCATTCGTCGACCCCTACGAACCGGGTGGGCCGGAAGTCGATACTGGCGGAGGGGGCCTGGTAGCAGTAGATGCGCGGAACGCGGCGCGCGGCCACGAGCGTGGCGTCGTGCACGTTGCGGTGGTCCTGGTGCACGTCGTGACGGCTGTGGGTGTAGATGACGGTGGGCTTCACTTCGCCGATCACGCGCTCGATCGCCCCAATCGTCACCCCGCCGTCGCTGACGCTGAGGCCGGTGTCCGTCAGGTCGGCCTGAAACAGCCGCGCGGACATCAGCCCCGCAGCCCGCTGGGACTCCACGATCCGTTCGGCGACAGCCCCGCCCGCCTCGCCACCCGTCAGCGTAAGGATGTTCACGCTGTCGCCGAGTGCGGCGTGGCGCAGCAGGATCCCGCCGCAGCCGATCTCCACGTCGTCGGGATGCGCGCCGATCGCCAGCACTGTCTCGCGCCCCGCGGCCTTGCGGGCGCGGGCAACACCAACCAGCTCCGCCACCTTGGTCGTGAGCGCCTGCGCGTCGATTGGCTTTGTCAGGAAGTCATCGGCGCCGGAGCGCAGCGCGCCGACCGCCGTGTCGAGGCTGGCGCTCGCGGTCAGAATCAGCGTCGCCGCGAGCGGGCACACCCGCTTGACCTCCCGCGCCAGCTCCAAACCGCTCATGCCCGAGAGGTTGACGTCGGAGATGACCAGGTCCCAGTCCTCGCGCTCGAGCACCCTGAGCGCCTCCTCGGCGCTGGCCACCCACTCGACCGCGGTGAGCGGCCGCACCAGCTCGCTCACCACGGCGGCGAACAGCTCGTCATCCTCGACGAGCAGCACTCGCGGTGGGGGAGCCGGGGAGGCGTCGTTGGAGTCAGTGACTGTGCCCACGGATCCGGTGCTCCTCACACCACCGGTCCGGCAGTGACCTGCTGGAAGTCGACGAGCGCAACGCTCCAGGCGCGCAGTCCGTAGCTGCCGGCAAGAGGCGGCACAATCGGCACGGTAATGCCTGTCGAGCGCGCGGTCGCAAACGCCGAGGCTTCGGTGAGACTCGGCACGTTCAGCACCTGCGTGCCATCGACCGTGGCGGTGAGGGCGTTGCCCTGGATCGTGACGCTCAGCAGGTGCGGCTGGCCATACCAGACAAACCCGGCCGGCGGCTTCGCGCGCGCCAGCGGGGTGCTCAGTTCCAGTTCGGACTGACGCTCGCGCAGAATGATTTCGCCAAATCCGTGGTCCACCTGCACGACGTATGAGGTGCCACCTTCAGGGGCATTGGCGCGTAGGAAGATCCCGTAGCCGCCTTCCCCGCTGATGAAGGTCACGTCGGCGGTGACCGTGTAGTCGGTCCCGGTCACCGGGCCGGCCAGCGCCCGGCGCTCACCGGAGCCGGTCATGTCCACCACCCCCGCCGCAGGCGTCGCGATGTTATTCCCCCCGCGAGCCTTGTTCCACGCAGAGACCAGCGTCGTGCCAGTGGGCAGCGGGACGGAGAGCAGCGATGAGGCGCTCTGCGCGAGCACAACCCAGGCAGCCGCCGCGGCGGCCGGCCACACGTGGTATTCGACGCCATAGCTGGAGCTCGTCAACGTCTGGTTGGATTGCAGCACCCCGCCCGCCGGGGTGAGCGCCTCCCATTCGCTCATGCTTGCGTCCAGCGCCGTCGTGCTCTGCCCGTAAGTAGCGGCTGCCATGCGCATCTCCGCGGTGCCCTCAAACCACAGCACTTCCGGGGCGCCCGTGCCCAGGTAGGGCTCAAAGCCGGTGAACGGCCCGGTGGCGGAGTAGCTCATGTTGTACGTCGCGGGTGTCGAGGAGAGCGCGATCGAACGGCCGCTGAGCGCGAAGTAGGTCTGGGCGTGGGTGAGCACGAGCTTGCCGAAATCGGCCTCGTTCTGCCCCTGCAGGTACATCGCGCCGAGCGCCTGCACGTCGAGTGACTCGACGTTGTCTTCCAATCCCTCGCGAAACCAAGCGCCGGTGGTGTCCTGCACGAATAGGTACTTGGCGATCCCGGCGCTGATCTGCGCCGCGGCGGCCTGGTAGCGCGCGGCGACGCTCGCTTCGCCGTCGCCGACGAGCTCTGTGCCCAGTCGCGCGAGGAACGCGTAAGCGATCAGGTTGTGCTGAGTGGAGACCCACTTCACATCGGGGCCTCCCCTGATCAGGCCGTTGGAGCCCTGCAGCGAGAGCAGGTAGTTCGCCGCGAGCTCCTCGGTGGTCAGGTAGGTGCCG
>JBEKYV010000352.1:0-4207 GCA_049510515.1 Solirubrobacteraceae bacterium
GCTGCAGCAGCTCGGCGCAACCTCGGCGAGCGCCGGCGATCACACGGCGGCGCAGCGGTACTTGCGCGAGGCCGACGAGCTGATTGCCACCAAATGCCGGCCCGTCGTCGACAACGGCCCAGTGCCCAAAAAGTGGATGCTCTGCTCGATCGCCGCCGCGGCAGTCGCGGCGGGAGGCGCCATCGGTTGGGCGATCGGCAGCAGCACCGCCAACGCCGGCCATACAACCACGAACGTTACGGTGACAACCGTCGTCAACGGGCATACCGTGACGCTGCACAAGACGGTGACACTGCCGATCAGAACCGTCACGAAAACCGGCACCGCGGGCCCGACCACCCAAAGTACAACGTCGCAGGGAACCAGCACTGGGTCGCCAGGTGGGGAAACCGGCACCACATCACGGGAAACCGGTACCGGGAATGGCAGCACGTCGATCGGATAACCCGACGCGGATCACCTGTCCTTGTGATCGCCAGCGCCTGCGAGATCGCTACGCCCGCGAAGGGACCTCCCCACCCCCTGGCAGCGGCGGCAGGCGCACCGGCGTGGCGTGCAGCGTGCGCAGGCGCACCTCCTTCCAGGAGAGGCCCTCCTTGACGAGCGCGGGCATTCCCATGATGACCGCGGCGGCGACCTCCACCGCCTGCAACACGATCCCATAGGCGACCGCGTCTGGCGTGGAGACGTGGTAGGCGCCGGCAAGCACCGCGACGCAGGCGGCCTGGAAGATGCCGACGTTGGCGGGCGTGGCGGGCACCACCGCGGTGACGTTGACCGCGAACAGCACCCCCGCGGCGCCGGCGATCCCGACGCGGTGGTCGAGGCCCAGCGCCATCAGCAGCAGCCAGCAGGAGGCACACTGCAACGCCCACGCCGAGAGCTGCACGGTCGTGGCAACCGCGGCGCGACGCGGCTGTCCGAAGATGCGCAGGCCCTCGCGTACGCGCAGCAACGAGCGGCGCAGCCCGAGCACCAGCGCGTGCAGCCGCGCGTAGCGCGAGATCGCAGAGCGGGGCAGCAGCACGGGGGTCAGCAGCACGAGCAGCAAAGCCGCCACCGGCACCAGCGCCGCGGCGGCGAGCGCCCCGTCGTGGCCGTGCAGGAGCGGCACGCCGGAGAGCATCGCGGCGGCGAGCAGCGCCAGCGCGAGCAGGTTGAGCAGCGTCTGCGACACCATCGTGCCGAGCACCACCGGCAGCGTCTCGCGTGGGCGCCCGAGGCGGCGCGCCACGATCAGCGCACGCGATGGCTCGCCCAGGCGGGCGGGCAGGGTGGCTGACATCAGCACGCCGATGAACGTCCCCTGCAGCGCATCGCGCCGCCGCGCGGGACGCCAGGTGGGGGCGGCCCTGAGGATCGCATACCAGGCGAGGCCACGGACGACCATCGAGAGGCACATCAGCCCCAGCCCTGCGGAGATCAACCCGGGGCTGGAGGCGACGAGGCTGGCGAGCACGCGGCCGACGCCGATCCGCGACAGCGCGGTCAGCGCCAACGCGAGGCCCACGAGCGACACCGCGGCGAGCGCACCGCGACGGGCGACGCGCAATGCACGCTGAGCCGGCGCCACCGCGAGCGCCGGCTCGGGGCTGGGCAGACGCTGGGCCGGTACCCTCGGCAGCAGGTCGGCGGGGGCGAGGCCCAGGCGCACGGCGAGCCGCCTCGATCTGCTGGGGGCCGGCCCGTCGGCGCGCCCGACTGCGAGCGCCTGCTCGTAGACCTCGAGCACCTCGGCAGCGACGCAGGGCCAGGCGAAGCGCTCCGCGCGCTCGCGGGCGGCGACCGCCATCCGCGCCCGCCGCGGGGGGTCCAGTGCCAATGCGCGCAGCGCCTCCGCGAGCTCCCGCGCGTCGCCGCGCGGGGTGAGCAGACCATCCACCCCATCACGCACCACGTCGCGGTAGCCGGCGATGTCCGACGCCACCACGGGCGTGCCGGCGGCGAACGCCTCGGTCAGCACCATCCCAAAGCTCTCGCCCCCCAGCGAGGGCGCGCAGAGCACGTCGGCGCGGCGCAGCTGCTCGCCCTTCTCCTCGTCGGTGACCTTGCCTAAGGCACGCACCCCACGGTCGTCGAGCAGCAGCGGAGCGATCTCCTCCAGCGCCGCTCCCACCAGCGTGAGCGTGGCGGGCACGTGCTCGCGCAGCGCCTCGAAGGCACGCAGCAGCACGGGCAGTCCCTTGCGCTCGACGGCCTGGCCGATGAACAGAATACGAAGCGGAGCCGGCTGCCCATCACGCTCCTCCTCGGCCCGTCCCCAGCCGGCAACACCTGAATGTTCACCATCCCCAGCAGCCAGAAGCAGCCGACCGGATTCCGCCCGAGGATCCACGCTGGCTTGGTCGAGCTGCACCCCGTTGGGCACGATCCGGTAGCGCCCGCCGAAGAAGCGCCGCGCGGTCCATGCGGCCGCCTCGGAGACCGCGATCCGCGCGTGCAGCCGGTTGATGTGCCGGCGCGCCCCGAGCGTCAGCCCGATCCCATTGGTGAAGGCGTTCTCGGAGAAGCTGTGGAAGGTGCCCACCATCGGCAGGCCCCCCGCGCAGTTGGGGGCATACCAGCCGACGAGCGGCACGATCGGCTCGTGTACGTGGACGAGGTCGTAGCCGCCGGTCTGCAGCTCCCGCCACAGCGCGAGCACGGAGTCGGTCGTGGCCGCCAGGTTCGAGACGGCCCCGTTGGCGGCGAACCCGGTCGAGCGTCCCAGCGGGACGAGCCGCTCCGGAACCGGCATCCGCTGCGGGCGCGCGCCCCGGTGCATCCAGCGCGCGAGCGCGTCATCGGGGTCGAAGGGCGCGAGGATGCGCGCCTCGTGACCGGCCGCCTGCAGCTCGTCGGCGAGCGCCTCGATGTGGCGGGTGACGCCGCCCGGGTAGCTCCACGAGTAAGGCGAGACGAGTGCGATCCGCACGAATGCAACCTTAGTACAAGCGACTGCCGGCTTGACCAGGAGGCGCAGGACCCCCTCCACCAATCGCTTGATCCACCATCACTGGGAGTGCCGTGCACTCTTTTGGGCCTCCAACCAAATAAGATTGAGACTTGATCTTATTTGGTTGGGGCTCCGAAAGATCAACATCATCGAGCGCGCCGGCCGGCAGCTGGACCCGCTGGGTTGAAAATCCGGCAGGCCGCTAGCCTGTGAGCGTGAGCAAGCGCCACTTCGTGAAGTACACCTTCCTGCAGCTCGACCCAGCGTGGCGGCGCCTTGACGCCGAGCAACGCGCCCAGGACAAGCGAGAGTTCATGGCCGCGTGCGAGGACTTCGCCGACGGGCACCTGCTGCAGAGCTTCTCGCTGGTGGGCACCCGCGGCGACGCCGAGCTGCTGCTGATCTCCGAGGCCGAGAACCTCGATCGCATCCATGAGTTCCACGTGGTGCTGTTGCAGAGCGGCTTGATGAAGTGGGCGAGCACCCCCTACTCGTTCCTCGGGATGCGCAAGAGCTCGGAGTACTCCGAAGACGAGCGCACCAGCCCGCGCGCGTTCCGCGGGAAGTACGTGTTTGTGTACCCATTTGTCAAGTCGCGCGAGTGGTATGGCCTGCCCGCGCAGGAGCGCTGGCGGATCATGCAGGGCCACATCGCGGTGGGCCGGGAATACCCGGGCGTGGACAACCACACCACCTACTCCTTCGGCCTCGACGACCAGGAGTTCGTGGTCGCGTTCGACACCGACGACGTGGGCACGTTCCTCGATCTGGTGCAGCGCCTGCGCACGACCGAAGCATCGCGCTACACCGTCAGGGACACGCCGAGCTTCACCTGCATCGCCACCTCCCTGCCGCGCGCGCTGAACGCGCTCGACGGCGAGCCGGTCGCGCTGGAGACGGCGGCGTTGCACTCTGCCTAAGGGGCTCGCACACCTGCGCCGGGCGGACCCGGTGCTCGCCTCGGTGATCGAGACCGTAGGACCGAAGCTAGGCGACGCACGTGCCGGGCGGCCCGCCGACCATTACGGGGCGCTGGTGCGCGCGATCGTCGGCCAGCAGCTCTCGACCAAGGCGGCGCGCTCGATCTATCTGCGCCTTACCGAGCGCTTCGACGGCAGCACGCCGACACCCGAGCAGGTGCTCGCGGATGAGCCCGAAGAGCTGCGCGCTGCCGCTGGACTCTCTCGCGCGAAGGTCGGCTATCTGCGCTCATTGGCCGAGCACGTGCTCTCGGGCGAGTTGGAGCTCGAGCGCCTCGAAGATCTGGACGAC
>JBEKYV010000353.1:0-4187 GCA_049510515.1 Solirubrobacteraceae bacterium
CGCGCCGAGCACGCCTGCATTCGGAGCCTTTGCGGGAGCTAACTCAGCGAGGCTGCGGAGTATCGGAAGTCGTCCATCACGGGCGTGTGGCAGCTGCCAACGAGCGCGCCTGCTTCTGGCGACGAGCACGTCGGTCGGCGCCCTGTTTGCGCAGCCCTCGTTTCCCGACGGCAGGCTTGGCGTCGTTATTGGATTTCGTAGGTGCCGTCGAGCCGGGCGCGTGCGATGACATGTCCGGTCATGGCATCGAGTGCATCGGCGAGGGTGAACTTGTCGGCCAGGTTGAGCTGACAGTCCAGGGCGAAGAGTTGGAAGACGTAGGCGTGTGGTCCGTGTGAGCGCGGGGGCAGGGGACCGGCCCAGCCGCGGTGGCCGAGGGCACCTTTGCCGTGTTTGAGTCCAGCGATCGGGCTGGGGTCGGTGAGGCCGTTCTCGGGGATGCCCGGAAGTGACGGGTCGATGCCGACGGTCAGGGCGTGGTTGGCCGGTGTCCGGCGTGGCGCGTCGGGGTCCTGCACGACGAGCACGAGTTCGGCGGTGCCGAGCGGCGGCGTTGTCCAGGCGAGGGCGGGTGAGATGTTGGCCCCGAATAGTCTGCCGCGGTGCCGCTCGGGGATGGGGGTGCCGTGGTGGAAGGCGGGGCTGGTGAGGGTGAAGTTCTCGGGTGCTTGCAGGTCGGGACGTGCCCAGACGAGGGTGTGGTGGCCGGCGCGTCGGTTGCGCAGCGCGAGGCCGATGGGGTTGGCGGGCATGGTTTTGGTTCCTTCTCTCTATGCCTGGCGGGTGGGGAGGCCGGGGTTGCGGAGTAGTCGGGTGAGGATCTCGTCGAGCCGGGCGAGGTCATCGGAGTCCAGGTTGGTGAGTGCGGGCGGTGGCTCGCCCAGGATCGCCTGGCCAATTTGGGCCGCGTCGCGTCCGGCGTCGGTGAGGTGCACGAGTTTGCGCCGGTTGTCGTCGGGGTGGGGGGTGCGATGGACCAGGCCTCGCGCTTCGAGCTGGTCGACGCCGACGGTCGCGGCTGGTGGGTCGATTTCGGCGGCGCGTGCGATCTCTCGCAGGGTCATCGGACCGTCGGCGAGCTTGATCAGCACCTCGACCTTGCCGGGTCCGAGATCGAGGGCGGCGCGGAGGGCACGCCGACGGTCCTGTCCGGTGACGAACTCATGCAGCGCGCTCCACACTCGGGATGCGGTGTCTGGTTGGGTGGCCGATCGGGTGGTCATCGGGCTCCTGCCGGGGCGGGGCTCAAGTCAGTGGCCAGGCGTGCGCCGTTTCGCTCGGCGGTCGCTAGCGCCCAGCGTCCGGTCGAGACCGTGCCGAGCAGCATGACTGTCAGTCCACAGCCGGCGAGCACAGCCCACGCCGCGTGGCTGGCGTGCACGAAGCCGGCCGAGCTGGCGGCGATGATCGCGCCGGTCACCGCGACCCCGAGGGCCGCGCCGGTCTGGCGACAGGTGGAGGCGATCGCGCCGGCAACGCCGGCCTGGTCTCGGGGCATGCCTGAGAGCGCGGTGTTGGTAATCGGGGCGCTGACCAGGCCCGCACCTAGACCGTATATGAGGTAGGCGACGATCAGGTACCACACAGCGGTGTGTGCGCTAAGGCCGATCATTAGGATCGCTCCCACGGCGATCAGCCCCCCGGAAGCGATGAGAGGGAGCCTCGGTCCGCGGCTGGCCACCAAGCGGCCTGAGACGATGGAGAACACGCCGAGCATCGTGGCCATCGGGATCGTGAGCAATCCGGCGTGCAGCGCCCTGTAGCCGCGAACATCCTGCAGGTACAGCGTGTTGAGAAACAGAAAGCCGCCCAGGGTCGCGAGCGCGACCACGCAGATCAGGGTGGCTCCTGAGAACGGCGCGCTGCGGAAATACCGCATGTCGATCAACGGCTCACGCCGCCGACCCTCGAGCAGCACCAGCACGATCGCCGCGAGCACGGCAATCGCGAACAGCGCGACGATCGGCGCCGAACCCCAGCCACTGCGCGGCCCCTCGATGATCCCCGCGGTCAGGCACCCCAGTAGCGCGATCACCAACAGCTGACCTGGAGGGTCAAGCCGCCGGGGCTGCTCGGCCCGCGACTCGGGCACGAACCGTAGCGTCAGCGCGATCGCGATCAGACCGACGGGAACGTTGATCCAGAAGATCGAACGCCACCCGATCGCGCTCACCAGCACGCCT
The DNA here is from genome assembly GCA_049510515.1 of Solirubrobacteraceae bacterium. GTDB lineage: Bacteria > Actinomycetota > Thermoleophilia > Solirubrobacterales > Solirubrobacteraceae > Palsa-744. Next base: position 2,184 of record JBEKYV010000353.1, read on the forward strand.
CCGAGCACCGGGCCGCTGGCGAGGCTGAGCCCGGCCACCGATCCCCACATGCCGATCGCCTTCGCGCGCCCGGCGTCGTCGGCGAACGTGTTGGCGATGATCGACATCGCTACCGGGTTAAGCATCGACCCGCCGACGGCCTGCAGCCCGCGAAACGCGATCAGCCACCCCAGCGACGGAGCCACGCTGCACAGCAACGACCCCAGCGCGAACGACGCCAGCCCGATCTGAAAGACCAGGCGGCGGCCGAAGCGATCCGCGAGCGAGCCCGACAGCATGAGCAGGCACGCAATAACAAGGGTGTACGCATCGATCGTCCACTGCAGACCGCTCACCGACGCGTGCAGCGCCCGCTGGATCGACGGTAACGCGACATTGACGATCGTCACGTCGAGGCCCGCCATGAACACGCTCAGACAGCAGATGGCCAGCACCACGGAACGACGCCGCGCATCACGATCAACACGTGGGAAGCTCACCGTGGCCATGAAATATTATTGTAGTACAACAACGAAATCGCCCAGGGTCTGCGCCCCAGGCGCCCGTGAGAGCGCCGCAATCTCAGGCTCGGCGGCCTTTCCTGGCCGGCGTCGGGAGCGGGGGTCACGCTTCGCCGCTTTCCATCATTCGCGAGAACGGGCCCCGCTCTTGGTGTCGAGACGATCCCCTGACGCCATTGGCCGGCTTTCCCTACGTTGCGCGGAAAGCGGGTGGCCGACCCGTAGCCAGCAGACGCCGAGTTGGACGAGCTGCGGGTCAGACGGTCGACACGGCGAGCGCTGCTGCATCGCCCAGCGCGAGCGGGCGTGAGCCGGATTGCGAGCGACGCGGCTGGATGTCTCCAACTCGGTAGCTGCGCAAGTGTCGGCGTCCACGCTTGCTCTCGCAGGCAAAGCAGTCACGAGGACACTAGATGCCGCTCTGCTGCGGCTATGTTCCCGAGCGCTAGGCCGCCGCTCCGAGCGGCACCGTGGGTACCTGTCTGGCGTCGAGCCTCGCAACAAAGGCTGGCGTCGAACACTTCCCGCGAGCAAGTCTGCCGAACCTCAGTGTTTCCTTTTCACGACGCCGATCGACTGAGCCGGCGCGCCCAAGGCGATGCAGTTGGCGAGGTTGTTGTAGGTCGTATCGCCGGCCGTTGCGGTAGCGCAGTTCTGGTAGGTGTCGCCGGTCCCACGAACGTAGGTGAGCGACACGGAAACCGTGTAGGTCCCCCTTTTCTTGTACCGATGAACACCCGTCACCGGCTCATTCTCGCCAGCATTGGTGTAGGCGCTGTCGTTGCCAGGGCAGGTGGTGCCAGTGTGAGCAATCCCGGAGGTCGACCGGCTGCCGTCGCCCCAGTTGATCGTGACTGACGCGACGACGTAGTTCTGGTTCGCACCAGGTTCGCTGCTCGGAGCCGGAAAGTCGCAGTGGGAGAAGTCGCTATACCTGGCGACAACGACCCGCGAGGACTTGCCGGCGGTCGCCTTGAACGTAACCGGACAGATTTGAATATGGCCAGTCCCACTGAGAGTGCACGGCGGGACCTGAGGCGTTGCCGCGGAGGTCGAATACGGGATCGCAGCCGAAACTCCGAGGACGACAGCAGCAGCGGCGGCGATTCTTACATTCCGATAGGTCACGAGACTCCCCTGATCGCTGGCGGCAACACAGTGCGCTGAAGCCTACCCGACAGCGGGAGGGACGTATCGCGATGGCGCGCCGCCACGGTCATCGACCCAACCAGGCGGAGCCTCGTGATCAATCTCGACGGCTAGCGCATGCTCGAAGAAGCAGGCATCTCCGCTAATCCGCCACGTGGCCGCAATGTGCGGAAAGCGGGTCTCCTAAGCCTGGAAGTGACCGCGACCGCACGGGACGAAAGGCTACTCTGGCGGCGCGCGCCGAGCACGCCTGCATTCGGAGCCTTTGCGGGAGCTAACTCAGCGAGGCTGCGGAGTATCGGAAGTCGTCCATCACGGGCGTGTGGCAGCTGCCAACGAGCGCGCCTGCTTCTGG
>JBEKYV010000354.1:0-4163 GCA_049510515.1 Solirubrobacteraceae bacterium
CCCGCCGCCCAGCCGCGCCTGGTGAAGAAGCCGGTGGAGATCGGCGGCGTGCTCTACCCGCCGGGGGTGGTGCTGCTGGCCAACGCCCATCTCGTGCACCACGACCCCGAGGTGTACCCCGACCCTCGCGCGTTCCGACCCGAGCGATTCCTCGAGCGCGAGGGCGGGCAGGCGCCGGGCACCTACACGTGGATCCCCTTCGGGGGCGGACGCCGTCGTTGCCTGGGGGTGAGCTTCGCGTTGCTCGAGATGAAGGTCGTGCTGCGCACCGTGCTCTCCCGCTTCGAGATCCACCCGGCAAGCGCCCGGCCCGAGCGCGCGCGGCGTCGGAGCATCACCCTCAGCCCCGCGCGCGGCGGCGAGGTGATCCTGCGCCAACGCCGGCCTCGGACCGGATCCCCGGCGCCGGGGCTGCCCGCGCGTATGGCGGCAGCGACGGCCGGGCATCGCCGGCGGTAGCCCTGTGAATGCGTCGCTCCCGTGCGCGGCGCCAGCGTCGCCGCCCAGGCGGTTGTGACGGGCGGCGGGCGCGCTACGCCGCTTCGTGATGGCGCGTGAGGCGGGATTTGGCGCTGAGCAGTTGAACTCGCCACGCGGGCACGGTCACGCGCCCAGCCGTGCGCCCGCAGCCGGCGCGCTCGATCTGGCGCAGGATCTCGCGGTAGAGGGCGGTCGCGAGCCCCATGCCCCGACTTCCGCGGGAGAGCAGTGGGATCGCGCCGAGTCCTTCGTCGTAGAGGCGGTCGGCGCGCGCGATCTGGTCTCGCACCAGCTCTGTGCGAGCGCCGGGCGACAGGGAGCCGAAGCGTTCGATCGTCGTGCGGGCGATGTAGAGGCGGCCGTGTTCGTTGTCCTCGTCGATGTCGCGGATGATGTTGGTGCGCTGGAACGCTCTGCCGAGGGTTGCCATCTTGCGCTCGCCGTCGGGGTGGGAGGTGCCGAACATGCTGGCGAGTATCACACCCACCGAGCCGCCCGCACATTGGCAATAGTGTTCGAGGTCGTCTTCATCCTCGATCGTGCCGTGCGTGAGGTCGTGACGCATCCCTTCACAGAACTCCAGCAGCGAGTGCGACGGCAGGGAGTGCCGGTGGGAGAGGTTATCGAGGATGTGCGTCTCGGGGGTATCAGCGAACGGTTCGCGGCGTGCCCAGTTTTCGATCGCCGCGAGTCGATCCGAGGCCTCCGGCTTTTGGTCGTCGACGAGGTCGTCGGTCACGCGCAGCAGACGGTAGAGCTCGCCTGCGTCCTCGCGGAGGTCGCGCGGCAGCTGGCGCATGCCGGCGTTGAAGCTCGATGCCAGCGCGGGCGTCCCGTTGCGCGAGATCGGTGGAGTGGTAGGAGCGGTTGTCTGGTGTCCCATGGAAGCGGGGTGTGCGGGCATCGTAGTGTCCTTCTCGCGGCTTGACGGAGCCGCGGGTCGATTTTCGTCACTTGTTGGAAAAAACCATGTCTGGGCCGAAGCGGACCGTCTGTAGAGCCGCGATCACGGAAGCCGACGCCGACACCACGGCGGCGATCACGAGTGTTCGCAGGCCAAGCTGCCATGCTGGAGCGAACTGGACGGGCGCCCCGGTGGTTTGGTGAAGCCAGCGATCGACCAGATCCTGGCCGGCGATACCGGCGCCCATGCCGATCAGGCCGCCGACGAGCAGCACCGTTCCGCTCTCGTAGAACACCATTCTCATGAACTGGCCGGCGCCCATCCCGATCGCGATCAGCGATTCGATTCTGTCCCGCCGCTGCCAGATCGCCGCCAGCACCAGGGCGATCACGGAGACGACGGTCACGATCAACACGACGATCGTCGTGTCGTTCAAGCGTGCCTGGTTGGTGCCCAGCACCTGACGGACTTCCGCCTGCCGTTCCCGGGCGGTCTGAACCGTGAGCGCCGATCCGCCGGTGAGCGCACCTTCGACTGCGCGCTTGCCCTGCTCGGTGGTGACGCCGGGCTCGAGCGTGACCGCCAGCTCGGAGGCTGTGGGGCTGTCCCACAGCCGCGCGCGGTCGTTGCCGTTCATGACGATCGCTCCCGGCAGCCAGCCATAGTTGGCGATCATCGCGGCGAGTCGCAGGGTGGCATTGCCGGTGGGTGTGGGAAGTGTGAAACGGGCCCCGAGGTGCAGGTGGTATTCGCTGGCGATCGTCTGGCTGACCGCCGCCCAGCCGCCTTCGCGCAGATGCCTGTCGGCTTCGCCGAGCGATCCCCGCACGAGCTGGCCCGGGGCGATCTGTGCCGCGGCCTGGGGTGGGGCGCCGAGTACCCACACGCGTCTTCCGGGAAGGTCGAGGAAGGAGTCGCGCCAGGGCAGCACCGAGCTGACCACCGCCAGATGCTCAAGCCGACGTTGGGTTTCGGCGTAAGCGAACGGTTGTGTCGTATAGACGTTCTCCACGCCGCCCGGCTTGATCCACAGGGCTGCGCCGGAGAGCAGGTCCGAAGCGCCCCGGCGCACGGCGTGCTGAACATCGGCGGCCGCGCCGCCGATCACCACCATCAGGAACGCCGCGACCACCCCTGTCGCGAGGAGTGCCACCGAGCGGGTTGGGGAGCCGCGAAGCTCCGCGGTGGCGAGCTGCGCCGCCGGATCGCTCGACCGGCGCGCGAGCGCGTACGCCAGCCGCAGGAGTTGGCGCATGACCATCGGCAGGCAGATCACCAAGCCGGCCGCGAGCCCGACGAGCGCCACGGAGGTCGTCTGCGGCCACGTCGCGGAGGTCGCCGCCGAGACGCACACGAGCAGTGCGCCGCAGACGAAGACGGCGGCCTCTGAGAAGCGCAGCTTGTGTGTGAACCGCAAGGTGCGACCGACCGCTTCGGGTTCTGCCTCGGCGCCCGCCCGCAGCGCGGCGAGGGCCGGCAGCGCGGCTGCGGCGAGGGCCGCGAGCAGCCCGCCGCCCAGCGCGATCAGGATGGTTGGCGCTCCGATGACGCGCTGGCCGCCGACCGCGAATGCCGCCGTGATGTAGCCCGGCACGGTGCGATAGGCGAACAGCGAGATCACATCGCCCATGAGCAGTCCAAGCGCCGCGCCGACGAGGCCGAGGATCAACGCGTCGAATGCGAGCGTGGCGAGAATCGTCGAGTCGGGTGTGCCAGCTTCCACCAGGTAGACGATGAAGCGTCGTCGCTCGTCGCCGGCGAGCAGCAGGGCGTTGTAGGCGAGGATGATGCCGGCGACGATGCTGATCGCGCTGGAGAGCAGCGTCACCTGCTTTTCAGGCCCGGCGGCCGACGCCAGCAGCTTCGCTTCGGTGGCGATCGGGCGTACGTTCAACGTCGCTCCGTAGCGGGCTGTGAGTGCGCGGCGCAGCGAGGCTTCACGGTTGGGGGCGGGCTCGATCAGGATCCGTGTTACGCGACCGGACGCCCCGGCGAGTCTCTGTACGATCGGCAACGGTGCGGCGGCGACCGGGCTTTCGGCGAGCGCGCCGATCCTGTCGCTGGGCACCGCTGCGGCGAGCGCGAGGTACTCTGTGCGTTCCGCGACCCGGATCGCGAGCACGGATCCGGGGTGCGCGCCGATCGCGTGCGCGGTCGGTTCGGTCAGCACCAGCAGTCCGTTTCCGGAGGCGGTGCCGGCCCGCTCGAATTCACGCGACAGCGTGCCGCCCAGCGTGGTGATCTGCTCGTTCGCGCCGACCAGCGTGAGTGCCCGATCCCCCCGTGGTCCGACGACGACGATCGGCTCCTCGAAGACCGGGGCGAGCGCCCTCACGCCCGGCATGCGTTCGACTTCTTCGGCAACCCGCTGATCGAAGCCTTCGGGCGCGCGCCCGGCGACTTCGAGGGTCGCGCGACCGGTGACGCCATGTGTGATCTCTTCAAAGGAGCCGGTGATGCTGTGGTGTGCGACCTGGACGGCGAACAGCAGCGCGACGCCGGCGGCCACGCCGACGACGGCCATCAGCTCGCGCAGCGGCTGGACGCGCAGGTGGCGTCGGTAGAAGAGCAGCAGCGTGCGGAGCTGGGCGATCATTCACCGACTGCCTTGCGCGCCTCGATGTCGCTGTCGCTGAGGCGGCCGTCGCGCATGGTGAGCGCGCGGTCGGCGTAGTTGGCGACACGCGCGTCGTGCGTCACGAGGACGGTTGCGGCTTCGCGCTCGCGGGGAAGCGAGCTCAGCAGGTTGAGCACCGTGTCGCCGGTCTCGGTGTCGAGG
>JBEKYV010000355.1:0-4153 GCA_049510515.1 Solirubrobacteraceae bacterium
CCTTGAACCTCACCAAGCGCCATACCAAGACAGTCTATGCATAAGCCGTCGAGGCGTCAACCCCGAGCCGGCTCGCCCTCGCTCTCTTGTCGCACAGTCGTGCCAAACATTGACCGTCCCGCCGCTGCGGCACCCGCCAGATCCGCCTGTTCTGCATGGGAACGCCAACGGCCAGCCCGAGATGGCACAGTGAGGCTGTCACGTCATCAGAACGGTCGCCCAGGCTGGTCGTGGGTCACGGAGAAGATGCGGCGAGATGGTGGCCGTACCTGTAGGCATAGGCCATCACCACGCCCTTCGCCTCCCGACTGTCCTGGTGGGTGGTCCCCGCTCGTGCGCGAGAGCCGGGCAGTCCACTTGATTGGTCAGCAGCGTCGCTATCGCACGGGAACCCGAGCGAGCACATCCGTCGTTGCGTGGCCCCCCGGTCACAGCAGCTGGCTCGCACCGCAATATATGAGTGTGCGGGGTCGGGACCGGAAAGACGAGGAGCTTCTGCGGGACGCGGAGCGCGATCCTGAGGGCTTTGGGCTCTTCTACCGTCGTCACGAGCGCTTGGTTCTCGGGTTCTTTGTGCGGGTGACTGGCCGTGGCGACCTGGCACTCGATCTCACGGCCGAGACGTTCGCGCAGGCACTGGAGTCGCATCGGGGATTTGATCCTTGCAGGGGGGAGGCGCGGGGCTGGCTGCTTGGCATCGCGAGGCATGTGCTGGCGGCAAGCCTCACCCGTGGTCGAGTGGAGGCCAGTGCGCGCTCCCGTCGCGGGATGGCCTCGCTGACGCTAGACGAGCGGCTCATCGCCTCGATCGAGGAGACGGCGAGCGTCGTCGCCGAGGGGGTCGTCGAGGAGTGGCTCTCAGCTTTGAGCTTCGAGCAGCGCGTCGCTGTGCAAGGACGCGTGATCGATGAGCGCTCATACCGTGAGCTGGCGGCGGAGCTCGAATGCTCGGAGGCGGTGGTGCGCCAGCGGGTGCGTCGCGGGCTCGCGTTGATACGAAAAGGCATGGAGGGAGCACGATGACTGACGGGGTCGACGACATGGATCGGTCCGGCGCACTCGTGCCGGAGCTCGAGCGCGCGCTCGTGGACTCCGCGCGGAGAGGTCCACGGCTCTTCGTAGTGGGTGCCCGTGGGCGTCCTGCGAGTGCGAGAGTATGGTGGCGGTCCCCGGTGCTCGCCGCCGCGCTCGTGATGGTGGCGTTTGGGGCAGCCGCGCTCGCAGCTCAACAGCTCTTCGTGAGCGGCGCACCAGTCGCTCTGCCGCGCGGCGTCCCTCTGCAGCCACGAAGCGGACTGGGCGTTCCACTGCCTGGCAGCTCTCCGGCGATCATAATCCAGGTAAGCGACCCAGCCGGCGGACCGATGTGGGGCGCACGCTTCATCGCCACAACACGCGGATATGGGTGCCTGCAGTTCGGACGTGTCGTGCGAGGAGAACTAGGAGAGATCGGCCAAGACGGCACGTTCTCCGACGATGGCCAGTTTCACGCCCTCCCGGTCGACTACCTAGAAGGCCCGTTCCCATGTGCCCCCCTGGACGCACGCGGACACGCCTTCGCCGGGGTCTTCATCGACGGGACACCCGCCAGCGGACAGGTGGTCGAACAGTCGTGCTCAGCACCCGGCAGGCGTATCACTCCCGCGATACCCGTGTGCCCGTCACAGGACGAGCGGCTCGTGATGACTGGGATGGCAGGACCCTTGGCGCGCACTGTCACATACGCTGAACCGGACGGGCACCTCCACACGGTCGTCACGGCCGGAGCGCAGGGGGCATACCTGATTGTCATGCAAGCCCCCGCGAAGCTAGGACTTGAAGGAGGCGAGTACGAGCCCGGCGGCCCAGGATCCGGGACCATCCGCAAGATCACGTATGCCGACGGGCAGGTCTGCCGGACCGGGCAGGACGCGGACCGAACGGCTCGCGCTTGCCCCAACGTTGGCGAACAACCGATCGGCCGGCCCGGCATCACGGCAGCCAGCGTGGCATCCCCGGTGTCCGTGGTACTGGGAGAGCGAGCGGTGCACTTCCGCTATAAAACGGAAGTGCTGCCGACGTTCGTCATCAGTTTCCGCGCGCGCGTCGCCGTAACCAATGGCTCGTCGGAGTACCTCGTCTCGCTCACCTGCGGCGACATAACGCAGGAGGGGCCTGTCTTATCCGATGTCCGCCGCGGGCAGATCGTCACCCACGACATGCCCCAGAACCACTGCCGCGGCACCGCGCACATCCGCGTCCTCTACGCGTACGGCGGACATACCGACGGACTACCGTTCTACATCAACGGCGCCCATCTCCTCGTGGGCACACGAACCCTCAACGCAGGCTAGCGTGGGCGCACAAAAGCCACAACCCTCGCGGGATGGACGATAAGCGATTGCGGCGAGCCGCTGTGCTCCCCCGTCTTGGTCGCGGGTCATTGCGGGGTCGAACCCTCGTCCGGCACCGCATCAGATCCGCCGCCCGCAGCGATGACGCCGGCGGCACCGGTGGCCGGCCCCCGTTTTTCGGTCCGGCCCTTGTGAGAGTTGGTGGATTGAGCCCCGTTCTTGCGGACACGGGTTGACTGGTGGAGTGTATGTGATGTAGCGGTCGGGCCGGTGGGCATGTGGGCAACGCAAAGCGTTGTCCAAGCGTGGTGGGCAGCTTGCTGTCCACCACGCGGCATGTCCACGGGCCTTGGGGGTGGCGTGGCGGGGTGGGGCGTGTGGCTACGCGGCCTCGCGTTCGAGGGCGGCGGCAGCGACGGTGGCGGCGAACGCGATGGGGGTGCGCATCCCGAGCGCGGAGTGTGGGCGGCGCTGGTTGTAGTCCTCTTGCCAGTCACGGATTACGACCTTGGCCTCGGCCAGGCAGGAGAATTCCTCGACATCCAAGAGCTCGTCACGGACTCGGGAGTGGAAGGACTCAACGAACGGGTTTTGCCACGGCGAGCCGGGCTCGATGACCGCGGCCCCGGTGCGTGAGAGGGTGCACCAGTCGCGGAGCGCGTGCGCGGTCATCTCCGGCCCGTTGTCCATCCGTAGGAGCTCCGGGGCGCCGCGCTCGCCACAGAGGCGCTCCAGCGCCTGGACGACCGTCTCAGCGTCGATGCTGCGCTCGACGAGCATCAGCAGCGACTCGCGTGTGAACTCGTCCACGATGTTCATCAGCTTCAGCGCCTTGCCGTCGGCGGTCTGGTCGAACTGGAAGTCGAACGCCCACACGTGATTCGGGTGCTCGGCGCGCAGCCGCTTGGCTGGGACGGTCGAATCCCCGAGACGCCGGCGCTTGCGCTTGCGCACTGGGACCCGCAGCCCCTCCTCGCGCCAGATGCGCTGCACCCGCTTACGGTTCACATCCCATCCCAACTGGCGTAGATGGTGGTGCGCGCGCCGCTACCCCCACCGCGGCCGCTCACGCGAGAACGCGCGCAGCTCGGCGCGCAGCTCCTGATCGTCCTCGGCCCGCTTGGGCTCGTAGCGCTCCGTGGAGCGATGCTGCCCCACCACCCGGCATGCCCAGCGCTCGCTGACACCGAGACGGTCGCGCAGCATCGCGATCGCCCGACGCCGGCGGACCGGGCCTACCAATTTCCCGACGAGATCTCCCTCAGCGCCCGGTTCTCGAGCGCCTGATCAGCCACGATCGCCTTCAAACGGCCGTTCTCGCGCTCCAACTCCTTCAACCGCTTGACATCGTCGGCCTTCATCCCGCCGTACTGGTCGCGCCAACGATGGAACGTCTGCTCGCTGATCTCCAGCGCCTTGGCGACCTCCGGGATCGTCTTGCCCTCACCGAGCATCCGCTCGGCCTCCCGCAGCTTGCGGATGATCTGCTCCGGCGTATGCCTACGTCGCTTCATCATGGAGTTCCTTTCTCGCCCATCATCGCGGGCGCAAGAAACTCTCACAAGGGCCGGACCGACCTTAAAGACCGAATAGGCGCGCTCACGGCGAAAGGCGGGAGGAGCACCACCCGTCGGTGGTGCGCTCGTAGAGCAATCGGTCGTGCATGCGGTCCGTCGCCTGACGCCAGAACTCGATCGCCTCGGGCACCACCCGGATCGCACCCCAATCAGGCGGGCACTCCGGTGGAGCCTCCATGTGGCTCATGAGATGGGCGTGCCGCGCGCGCACGCGAGGAGCTGCGGCTGGTGCTGGAGAAGATG
>JBEKYV010000356.1:0-4137 GCA_049510515.1 Solirubrobacteraceae bacterium
GCAGGCAAAGCCGTTGCCCAAGCGCAGCGATCGCGGTGCGCTGGTCGAACAGCTCGTGATGAGTCCGCAGGAGCGGATGCAGAGCGCGGCGGCGCTGCACAACGCGATGGCCGAGATGCGGGCGGGTTTGAGTGGCTGAGGGTGGGACGCTGAACCCGGCGGGGCTGCTCGGCGCACTGTCCGCGTGCGGAGTCGATTTTGTGGTGATCGGCGCGCTGGCTGTGGGCGTGCACGCAGAGGTGCGCGCGACAGGCGATGTCGACGTGATGGTCCCGATCGGCGACGAGGCCAACAGGCGCGCCCTGCGCGAGGCGCTGCGGCAGCTGGGGGCCGTGCTGCTGTCATCCGAGCAGGGTGGCGTGGATCCTGCCGTTGGCGATGAGTATCCGACCGTGATGTTCCGCACGCGCTACGGCAAGCTCGACGTGCTGTACCGGCTCGATGGCAGCGACAGCTATCCGAAGGTCAAGCGGCGCAGCCTGCAGACCACGATCAATGGTGAGCGTGTTCATGTTGCCGGCAAGGACGACCTGATCCGGATGAAGCTGGCCGCCGGTCGCGTTGATGATCTGCGCGATGTCGCCAACCTCACGTCTGCTGAGCAGGGAGTCCCGCGCCTAGTGTTGGTCTCCATGGTGCTCGCCCCCGAGGTTGACTGCGAGTGGGCCCGCGAGATGGCCGCGGAGCGAGCCGCCTACTTCGATGCATCGAGTCGCGTACGGATCGCTGAGAGCACTCACCTGTAGATCGGTGAGGCCCGTAGATCGGACCTCACCGATCTACAGATCGAGCAATGGGCGTACGCGCTGGCCGATTGCCTCGAGACGGCCGGGGTGCTCGCTGGCGCCGACATCGACGTGCAGGTACGAGCTGCCTGAGCGGGGTGCCGGCCAGTCGCTCTACCTCAAGCAGTGAATGCTTCTGCTCGATGTTGAAGTGTGGAGCCTGATCGAGAGACGCCGGCGGCACGGCAGACGCATCAGCGACTCCGCCTGACGGGGCTGCTGGTATGCCTTGTCGCGGCGATTGTCTCCCTGCTGGGCACGAGGACAAGCCTCCTGAGCACCGTCGGGATCGGCGGGAATGAAAGCGCCCAGGGAGCCTCGACGACCTGGTGCGTGCCTCGAGGATTGCCCACACTCGCCGGCACCGACCGCCACGAGCTGATTCAACTCCGCGACGGCCTGTTGAGGGTATTCGAGGTAACCAGCGGCCGTGGCTACACCGGAGGCGTGATCGCGCCCGAGGACATGTGGTCGGACAACTCGCCGTTGGGGCCGCGCGCGTCGCGCCTGGCAGGCGGGTGGTGGCCGGCGGGGTATGAGGTGCGGTGGTGGACGCGCTACTACGACCTCGTCGCCGATGTCCTCGTCTTCATCACGCCGCATCAAGCGCTCGCGTTCTTCAGGCAGACCGCGAGCACCGACTGCCACCGCAACGGCGTGCGGCAACCGGCGCCCTGGCCGCCGCAGGCCCGCAACCTGGCGTGGGTCAACCCCGACAATGCAGCGCAGAACGACGTGTTCCTGCTGCGCGGACGGCGCGTCTACCGCGTTGCCGTGGTGCGTCTTGACGATGCCCCCAAGGAGACCGCGTCGGCGCAGCTGCGCACGGGTGCAAAGCTTGCCGATCTTCTGGCGTGCGTCCTGCCGGGCGCGGACTGCGCGAGTGGGAGGGCGGCGAGCATCGATTACTCCCAGTGGTGATCTGTAACCACAAGCTATGTGCTAAGTTGTGGCCATGCGTCTGCACATAACGCTGGACGATGATCTGGTGGGCCAGCTCGACAGCCGCGTCGGGCGTCGGCGACGCAGCGCTTTCATATCGGCGACGATTCGCAAGGCGCTCGACGATGAGCGCCGCTGGGATGACATCGAAGCGGGCTTCGGGGCGCTTGCGGAGCGTGAGCACGAGTGGGACGCCGATCCAGCCGCCTGGGTACAGGCGCAGCGTCACGACGACCTCAGCCGCGTCGGCTGAAGCTTGCGTCTGCTGCTCGACACGACCGTGCTGATCGACGTGCTGCGCGGCCGTCCCGCCGCCGATCGAGTACGAGCCCTGCGTGATGCCGCAACTCCACCTTGGATCTGTGCGATCAACGTCGAGGAGGTCGTGCGGGGGATGCTCCACGATGAGGAGGCAGTCGTCCTGCGCTTCCTGAAGGGCATGCGCCTAGCGCCGGTAGGGCGTTCTGAGGGCGAGATGGCGGGACGCTGGCGACGAGACCATGCACGGCGGGGCATAACCCTCAGCCAGGCCGATTGCCTGATAGCCGCCGCGGCTGTTGGTGTGGGCGCACGGCTTGCGACCGGAAATCCAAAGCACTTCCCGATGCCGGAGCTTGATGTCGAGTATTGGCCAGTAGGCGCCTGACTCGGTCAATGAGTCGTACTCGGCTGCGACACGGGTTGATCGGTGCACCTGCCTCTATACGAGCGGGTTAGTCCTCAACTCCCACCGCAACAACTCGTCGTGCGTGTCCCACTGGTCACGCTCGGGGTTCCAGCGCCATCCGCCGCAGTCGATTGGCCGTCCGCGAGCGAGAGCTTCCGCTCGCAGCCTTCGCGTGAAGTTCCTGATCGACAACGCGCTCTCGCCGGTCGTCGCCGAGCGTCTGCAAGCCGCCGGGCACGATGAAGCTCACGTTCGCGACTACGGACTGCAGGCAGCCAGCGACGAGGAGATCTTCGAACGCGCGCAGAAGGAGCAACGCGTGGTCGTTTCTGCGGACACGGACTTTGCTCTGCGAGCAGTGGCGATGCCCGCGAAGCTGGCCGCGGTTGTTGCGAGGCGAGAGCCCCCCCCCAAACGTCCAACCCCGCTTGCGGCGCTCAAGCGCTCATAAACCCGGCCGATGCTGAGGCCAACAAGAGCCAGCACGAGGTCTCAGGGCAGAGCGCAGATCGCGCGTGACAAAGCCGGTGACCTCCGCGAGCCGAATGAATCGACGCACGGGGGAAGCATCGCCAACTGAGGCGGTGGGAACCAAGGGCTGGCGCACCATAACCGGATCCTAGGAGGATCACATGTTGGATCGACTGCGCCAGCGCACAGGCGATGAGGGTGGTTTTACGCTCATCGAATTGCTGGTTGTTGTTCTCATCATCGGCATTCTTGCCGCGATTGCTATTCCTGCGTTCCTGAGCCAGAAGAGCAAGGCTGTTGACTCTTCTGCGAAGGCGCTCGTGAACACTGCCGAGGTGACGGCTGAAACCTACGCGACCGACCACAACGGCGAATACACGGGGCTCAAAGAAGGAAAACAGCTCCAGGAATATGAAAAAGGGCTGACTATCGCCGCCGGTAAAGGCGAAGCGTACGTGAACGAAGCCAAGGCAGAAGGAGCCAAAGAAGGTGGCTTCAAAGTCGCTGCGACTGCGACCAACGGTGCCGAATACACCATAGCCAAGAACGAAGAAGGTGTGGTTACCCGCGGCTGCAACGCAATCGCCGAAACCACCAAAGGCGGGTGCGTCGGCAAAACGTGGTCTTCGTAAGCGACCACGACTAGCGGCAGATTGTTCTCAGCCCTCAAGCTCTGGGCGATCTAGCTTCCGACTGCACTTGTTTGATAGAGGGGGCGGCCAACTGGCCGCCCCCTCTTTTTGTGGGCTTGCGATCTAGGGATCCAGGTGCAGCTTCATGCTCTGATGGACGAAATGCGGAAAATGTCCCGAAAATGCCCCTTTAGGGATTGGCCGCAGACGCCGATAAGGTCTTCACCGATGCCTTCGCTAAAGTCGAATCTCAACCTCAATTTCGCCTTCGCGCGCCAGCGCACGGGCAATGAGGGCGGTTTCACGCTCATCGAATTGCTGGTCGTTGTTCTTATCATCGGCATTCTTGCCGCGATTGCTATTCCTGCGTTCCTGAGCCAGAAGAGCAAGGCTGTTGACTCCTCGGCGAAGGCGCTCGTGAACACTGCCGAGGTGACGGCTGAAACCTACGCGACCGACCACAACGGCGAATACACGGGGCTCAAAGAAGCGAAACAGCTTCAGGAATATGAAAAAGGGCTGACCATCGCCGCCGGGAAAAACGAAGCGTACGTGAACGAAGCCAAGGCAGAAGGAGCCAAAGAAGGTGGCTTCAAAGTCGCTGCGACTGCGACCAACGGTGCCGAATACACCATAGCCA
>JBEKYV010000357.1:0-4126 GCA_049510515.1 Solirubrobacteraceae bacterium
AACCCCGATGCGAATACTGAGGAAGCAGGAAGAAACCGGGATCGACCCAGCCGTTTTTGGTCGTGACTTGGAGGCCATGCCACGGGCGGTGGGTATCCGGGCGATCCCACCGCTGAAACAGCGTCCCGAAGTTGATGAAGTAGTCCGAGTCGATCCCGAAATTATCATCGTCAATGCTTATAATGACGTCGGCACCCCACCGCAGGGCTGCGAGCAGGGCGATGTTGCGGCGACAGGTCGAGTTGAGGGGAGCGTAGGGATGCGTTGTGATATCCGTCGTGTACTCGGCGTTGCCAATCTCGCGAAGCAACTCAATGATCCCTTGGTGCGGGGCCTTCATGTCGCCCGCCACGAAGAAACGCACCCCGGGTCCGGCATACTCGCGGTAGAGGGCGAGGACGTGAGGGACGCGGATGGTCGTGGTGATGAGGGCGGTCTTCATGGCTTCCCTATCTCGATCCGCTTCTTCTGCCGTTTCCTCGCCGCCAGCCAGTAGCGTATGATCTCGCGGATCAAATACGCTTGCGCCACGCGCTGCTCGCTCGCCGCCTCCTTCAAGCCCTGCTTGATGTCGGCTGGGAGGCGGAAGGAGGTCGGGCGGTCCTTGGGCAACGTTCGCTCCTCGATGCGCCCCGGCGGGTGGGGGGTTAGGTGAGGGACCTCCGCCGGGGCGCTGCCCGCCGAAGGCGGGCGCTGCTCGCGACAGGGGGGAACAACGCGAGCGAGTGTGGATGTAGCACTAGGTAGTGCGGGGGGCAAGAACTATTTTAGATGAGGCTCGCATTCTGCTCCTTCGCCGCGTTCCTCATGATCTCGGAAAGGATGGGGAGCAGGGTGGCGTCGTCGTCCTCCACGCTCTCATCGGCGAACAGCAGGAAGGGGATGCGCATCATGTGGTCGGGGTGCGTGGGGTGATTGTGAGGCACGCGCCACACCAGGATGCGCCGGCGGTTACGGTCGTGCGGGCCGAGCCGCCGGAAATCGAGCTCGCACTCGTGGGTGACGGAGGTGTGGTGGGTGCGCTTGTCGGTAGTGATGAGACCCTCGGGCAGGCGGATGCGCGCCTGGCGGTCGGGGTGCTGGGCGAAGAATTGGGCGTCGGTCAGCGTCATAGCTTCACCAGCCTCCGCTTGGCGCCCGAGCCGCCGTGCTCAGCGGCGATCTGCCAGCCGAGAGGGCGCAGGTAGCGCTTGTTGAGATAGTGGGTGAGAACCTCGATGGACTGCGTGGCGCCTAAAGGACCGCCGTCGGCGTCGGTGTAGACGAGGTTCGCCAGCTCATGACAGGTGAGGCCGTGGCGGTGGGTGAAGCAAGCGTGGAAGATGCGTTCGATTTTCGTCATCGCCGCCCCAGCCACTGCTTGACGGCCTGGAGGATGAGCCACAGGGCGTCGCGGAGACGAGTCATGCGCCGTGAGTCTCGGCGAGCACGGACTCCGCAAACTGATTTGCTGTGCGCACAGGATCGTCGCGTAAACCGGCCGGCATCTTGTGCGGCGCGCACGGGTCGTCCGATTCGGCGAGCAGGCGCTCCACACCATCGACGGCCCAGTATTGCGTGATGCGGCGCAGGGGATCGGCGTTGGTGCCTTTGCCGCGGACGATCTCGGTTTCGATCACCAGGGTGAGTCGGGCCATGCGCGTTGCTCCTCTAAGGGGTAGTCGGTTGTAGCGCATCAGGGTGGGGGCGTCAACGAGCCAGTCGGCGCTCGGCCATCTCGACGTAGGCGGGGTTGAGCTCCATCGTAATCGAGCGGCGGCCGAGGCGGGTCGCCACGAGGGCGGTGGTGCCGGCGCCGCCAAAGGGGTCGAGGACGACGCCACCGGGTGGGCAGCCAGCGAGGATCGCGGGCTCGATGAGGGCGGGCGGGAAGGTGGCAAAGTGAGCTTCACGGAAGGGAGCCGAGCCGACGGTCCAGACGCTGCGCTTGTTGCGCTTGCCATCCGATTTTCGCTCCCCAATCGGGTGCGTGCGCGTCCCCGGGCCAGCTGCTTCCTCTGCGGTTAGCTGTTCGGATTTAGCACCGCCAAAAGCGTAATTATAACGAGCAGCGCTAGCGGGCGCGGCATCTTCCTTTACCGCCTGCGCATCATAGTAATACTTCTCGCTCTTGCTTAGCAAGAACAAATACTCGTGCGCCTTGGTGCAGCGATCCATGACGCTCTCAGGCATGGGATTGGGTTTGTGCCAGATGATGTCCTGCCGCAAATACCACCCGTCGGCCTGGAGGGCGAACGCGACGCGCCAGGGGATGCCGCAGAGGTCTTTGGGTTTTAATTCGGGCGTTAACTGCACGCGATCTCGCACAGTTAGTGATCCCTCGTTAATTTTTTGCTTGATATGCTCCGAGTGCCCAGGGTTGCCACCTTTAGCGCTTCCCGCGTAGCTGTCTCCAAGATTTAGCCAGAGCGTCCCATCAGGGCGCAAGGCGCGTCGCGCTTCGCGGAAGATGGCGGTTAGTTGGGCAACATAGTCGTCGGGCTTGGCTTCGAGCCCGATCTGGCCGGCGACGCCGTAATCGCGCAAGCCCCAATAAGGTGGGCTCGTGACGATGCAATTTATGCACTCGGGCGCCATGCGTGGGAGCAAGGCGCGACAGTCGCCGGTGGCGATCAGGTACGGGGTGGGCATGTAGTCGCTTGTAGCGCACATGGGGCGGGGAGGCAAGCGTAGCGGGATACCTATCAAAAAGAAAATTTCCGGGGAGGGGATACACGTTGGGGTGCCTTCATACGCACTTGCGCGTGGGCCGATCGGTGCGGGCTTTACGCTGCGGCATGCACCCTTAGCCTGTGTACAGAACGGTAGGTCACAGGCGCGATTCGGTCGAACGGTTTTGCCCCTCCGAGCCTCGATCGAAAGCGCACCAGGCGCGTCGCGCGCCGCTAACCGCTTGACGCAGCTAAGGTCTTTGCGCCTGGGAGCTCGAAACCAAGGTACAGCGCTTTAAGGGCGTACCGTGCGCTGGCGCGGTGTCTATCACAATAATTTGATCTGAAAAGCGCCGCGGCGCGGTGCACAGGCTAGCGCGCCTCGATCGCGGGAGTAGGCTCGGCGCCATGTTCGAGCTCGACAGCGCGCCTAGTGTGGAGCACGCACCAATCGGGCACCCTGATTTGGGTCATGGGCGCGTCGTGAGACCGTCAATCTGGCATATCGCCGTGCGCCTATGGCCTCGAGCGCCGGCCGGCGGCAGGCGCGAAGCGGAAAGCTACCTCGGACGGCACGCCAGCGTCCTAGCCGTGCTCGGCGATCGCGTGAGCTGGTCTAGCGTCACGGCCTGGACGCTTGGCGATCGGGTTCCGCCGAGCTGGGCTAACGAGCTCATGGCGAATCACCTCGAGCAGAAAGCGCGACACATGCTGTGGATTGCCTCGGAGCTGCGCAAAGAAAAACCGGCCCGCTAGGGCCGGTTCGCTTGTCGCCTACCTCCGCTTAGGCGACAAGGGGTTCGAAACTCTCAGTTTAGCTACGGCTTTGCGCTCGATCTCGTACCGATCGACCGCTTGTCGCGCTGCAACCAACCGGGCTTTGTTTTGCTCGGTTGGCGGCAACGTTTCGACGAACGCCAGAAACCGCTTGTCAGCGGCTAGGCGTTCGCCCCAAGTACCCTTGCGCCATTTCATCAAGCAATCTCCGTTTCGACGTGAACGCGCTTGCCGCGAAGCGTGGTCAAGATGTATTGCTTGAACATCTCGGCGACCACGCCAGTATGGCAATCGCTTTCGACGTAGTGCAGCGTGCGCCCCGCTTGGTTTTGCAGGTCCCCGACGTAGCGGCCGTCGACCAGCTTGCGAGACGTGATAGTGAGTTGTGAGACGTGCATGGCTTTCCCCTTGTCTGCTCGCCGGTAATATCCCGGCCTCGTCTTGAGACATTCCCAGATCAGATTGTGATGATATGAAGCGCCTACATTTGGCAATTGTATAATCACGAATTGTTACAAAGAAAAACCGGCCCCGTTAGGGCCGGTTCAAGTTGGCTCGATCACCCCGGCACCTTGCCATAGGTCTGCATGTGGCAGCCTTCCCATGCCGCTTTCATCGCGGGGTTGGCTGCGTGCAGGGTGCAGCGGTGCTGATCCGCGAGTCGATGGTACAGGGCGATGTTCTTCGGCTTTTCGCGG
>JBEKYV010000358.1:0-4104 GCA_049510515.1 Solirubrobacteraceae bacterium
CTCCGGGGCGACACCAACAAGCTCCTCATCAGCCTCGACTATTGCAACGGCGCCAACCACGACAACCAAGTTCGCCGCCCCACACCCGAACTCCTGCAACCCGCCAAAGCACTACTAGGGCCCAAGCGGGGAAAACGCTCGGAGGCGAGCCCGCGGACGACCGGCGGACCGGGAAGCGATGAGCCCAGCCGGCAGTCGAAGTGGAGAAATCCGCACAGAGCGGCAACTCTGCTGTCAGCTCTACCACTCCCAGCCCAAACCGACTAAGGTCCTCGCTGTGCACGTCCGGGAGAGCGACGTCAGGGCCCGTCAAGCGAGATCCGACGGTCCCACCGACCGCGAGCGCCTGTGAGGCTGGCGTTTGACAGCCGGCCGACCGCCAACCCGCAGGGCCTGGGCCGCTATTCGCGCGGCCTGTTGCAGGCGCTGCGCGACACCGCAGACGAGCAGGATGAGGTGCTCGAGGTCCACCGCCCGCGCGGAGCCGACATCTTTCATACACCTTGGGTGCAGGGGGCAATGCTCCACAGCCCCTGCCCGATGGTCGTCACCCTCTACGACATCGCCGCGCTCAAGCTCCCCAGCGAACGGCTGCGCGGAGGCGGCATGCACCTGCATCTGCGCCACCTCGCGCTGCAGCGTGCCTCACACGTGATCGTCCCCAGCGACATCGTCGCTAACGAAGCCGTCGCCGAGTTCGGGCTCGAGCACGAACGCCTGGCCGTGATCCCGGAGGCACCACACCCCGCGACCCTGACAGGCGGGACGGCACCAGCAACCGTGACGGCTGGGAGACTGGCCGAGCCTGCTGCGCCCGCGGCGTGGACCTGGGAGGATGCCGCGCGGGAGACCTGGCGTGTCTACCGGCGGGCGCTGGCCCACCCCCACCGGCCGTGCGTCAGCGCCTGGCGCCGGCCCCAGAGCCTCGTCGGGCGCCGCGCCAGCCGAGCACGGCCGATCTAGTAAGCCCCACGCCGCGTCAGCACCGCCGGGATGGTCTTCAGCAGGATCGTGAGGTCGACCGCCAGCGACCAGCGCTCGAGATAGAGGAAGTCGAGGTGCACGAGGTCGTTGAAGTCGAGCTCCGCCCGACCCGACACCTGCCACAGGCCGGTGATCCCCGGCAGCACCAGATAGCGCTTGCGGTGCCAGTCTTCCAATCTCTCGAAGTCCCGCTCCGGCAGCGGTCGCGGCCCCACCAGCGACATCTCGCCGCGCAGCACGTTCGCCAGCTGCGGCAGCTCATCCAGAGAGAAGCGCCGCAGTAAGCGCCCCACCGGCGTCGTGCGGGGGTCGTCGCGGATCTTGAAGAGGGCGCCGGACGCCTCGTTGAGCGGTTCCAGGTCGGCTTGGCGGTGCTCGGAGTCCTCGTACATCGTGCGGAACTTCAGGCACGCAAACGGCCGCTCCCCGATCCCCGGGCGGATTGAGCGGAACAGCGCCGGGCCCTTCGAGGTCGTCCGCACCGCCACCCAGATCGCCGCCAGCAGCGGGCTGAGCACGATCAGCAGCAGCGTCGCGCCGACGACGTCGAAGGTCCGCTTCAGCGCGAAGTCGATCCCTTCGAAGACGGGCGGCTTCAGCTCGAACAGCGGCACCGACTCGCCGGGCACGAACTCCGCGCGGTGGATCAGGATCTCCATCGTCGAGGGCGCAATCCGGACCCTCACCCCACGCTGGTGGCAGCGATCCACCAGCTCCACCGCATCCTCCTGGGGAAAATCGGGGTCGGCGATGATCACCTCGTCGATGCGCTCCCCACTCAGCACGTGATCGAGGTCGCGCGGGGCGCCCAGCGAGCGCAAGCCGTTGGCGGGCAGCGCCTTCGGCGAGACGAACCCCACCACCTCGATGCGCGAGTGGGGCGCGTCCCACAGCGCGTGGGCCACCTCGACGATGTGCTCGCCGGTGCCGACCAGCACCGCGCGGCGCTCGTAGCCGGCGGCGCGCAAGATCGCCCCGGTGGAGCGCTCGTAGAGCAGCCGCAGCAGCGGTATGTACAGCAGCGCGAACGACAGCGAGCCCCAGAAGATGTAGTAGCTGGAGAAGTGCTCGCCGCTCACCAGCGCGAAGATCAGCGCCACGAACGTCACCTGGAAGAGGCACCCCACGATCCGCGCCATCCCGGGCCGCTGCGCCCTCACCGCGTACAGGCCCGAGCGGGCGAACAGCAGCGCCGTCAACAGGTAGGCGAACGCGAGGATGCTGCGGGTCTCCTCGTAGGCGCCGTGCGCGCTGACTTCGCTCAACACCGCCGCCTTCAACACGAGCGCCGTGAAGATCGCCGCTGACAGTCCCGCGAAATCGAGCGCCAGCAGCGTCAGCACGCGCGTCGCGCGCCGCGCGGTGTCGACCCGCAACAGGAACGACAGCGCCGGCCAGCGCTTGCGGCGCATGTCGCGGGCAGACGCGGAGGGCTCCCTGCGCGCCGTCGCCTCCGAGAGCGCAGGCATCACCGCAGGGGTCTCGGGCGGCGGGGAAGCCGTCAGGGCGCTCGATTCCAGGGGGTGCATCTTGGTGGGAGTGGTCTCGAGCGGGGTAGCAGAGGTCCGCGTGGCGGGGGCCATCTCGCCTTTCACAACGCCTCAGACTCGCAGATGTAGCGGTCGAGACGCCTCCCGATGCGGGGTCAGCCCACCAGCACCTCGACGCCCGACTCCTCGATCGTGCGCTCGAGCCCCTGCTTCAGCGCCACCTCCGGCGACCATCCGAGCAGCTCCTGCGCGAGCGCGATGTTGGGCCGGCGCTGCTTGGGGTCGTCCACCGGCAGCGCCTCGAACACGATCTCCGAGGTCGATCCCGTCACCTGCTTGACGGAGTGCGCCAGCTCCAGCAGCGTGAACTCGTCGGGGTTGCCGATGTTCACCGGGTCGTGGTGACCGGACTCGGCGAGCGCGATGATGCCGCGGATCAGATCGCTGACGTAGCAGAACGACCGCGTTTGGCTGCCGTCGCCGAACACCGTGATCGGGCGGTTGGCGAGCGCCTGGCGCAGGAAGGTGGGGATCGCCCGGCCGTCGTGCGGGCGCATCCGCGCGCCGTATGTGTTGAAGATCCGCACAATCGCCGTGTCCACCCCCTGCTGGCGGTGATAGGCCATCGTCAGCGCCTCGGCGTAGCGCTTGGCCTCGTCGTACACCCCGCGCGGGCCGATCGGGTTGACGTGCCCCCAGTAGCTCTCCGACTGCGGATGTTCGAGCGGGTCGCCGTAGACCTCGCTGGTCGACGCCGTCAGGAAGCGCGCGCGCTTGGCCTTGGCCAGCCCGAGCGTGTGGTGGGTGCCGTAGGAGCCGACCTTGAGCGTGTGCAGCGGCAGGCGCAGGTAGTCGATCGGCGAGGCGGGCGAGGCGAAGTGGTAGACGAAGTCGACCGGCTCATCGACGAAGTACGGCGCGGTGATGTCGACGTGCAGGAACTCGAAGCGCTGCGGATCGCGGATGTGGGCGATGTTTGCGAGCGACCCGGTCTCGAGGTTGTCGACGCAGATCACACGGTGCCCGCGCGCCAGCAGCTCGTCGCACAGGTGCGAGCCGAGGAAGCCCGCGCCGCCGGTGACCAGACAGGTTGCCATCGGCGCACAGCTTACCGAGGGGCGCACCGCGCCGTTCTCGAGCGCCCACCAACTCGCCAACCAAGGGCCCAGAGATTCGCTCCCACCCGCCCAGGCTCCTCATCCTTATCATCCATGACATGGCCACCATCGAGCGACCCTCTCGCGGCGCCGGCGACGACGATCACGAGCACCTCACCGTCGCCCCAATCGTCGGGCCCGGCGATCCCCGCCGCTTCACCGACTCCGGGATCGAGGTCGCGCCGCTGTACACCGAGGAGGACCTCCCGGCCGAGCTCGACCTCGGCGAACCGGGCGAGTTCCCCTACACGCGCGGGCCCCACCGCGAGATGTACCGCAAGCAGCTGTGGACGATGCGCCAGTACGCCGGGTATGCCTCCGCGAAGGAGTCGAACGTTCGCTACCGCTACCTGCTCTCCAAGGGCTCCACCGGGCTGTCGATGGCGTTCGACCTGCCCACGCAGCTGGGCCTCGACTCCGACAACCCCCGCTGCCTCGGCGAGGTGGGCCGCACCGGCGTGGCGATCGACACG
>JBEKYV010000359.1:0-4104 GCA_049510515.1 Solirubrobacteraceae bacterium
CCGACCTGCACCGAGCCGCCGACCACAACCGCCTCGTGCACACCGTCACCACCGCCACCAGCAGCCACGCCGTCCGCGGGCCGCGCCACTCCGCCGCCGCGTCAGTCTCGTTCCTGCGCTGGCTCCGCCGGCTGGAACGCCGCGAAGATCCGGCCGGAGATTGCAAGTGAGCAGGCTTCTTGTGCGTGCGTTCGGTGGTTGGCGGACGGGCCTCTCCGGGCCCGTCATCGTTCTTCAAGCGGGGACCGCGGTCAACTACTTCGGCTATGGACTGATCGTTCCGTTCGAGATCATCTACCTGCACCAGGCTCGCGGCTTCGCGACGGCGACTGCGGGGCTTGTGCTGGCGGCGGCCATGGGCGCAGCGGCGGTTGCAACGCCCCCTTCAGGTGCGCTGGTCGATCGTTTCCGTGCGAAGCCGATCCTGATCGCCGGCAGCCTCGCAAGCGGACTCGGCTACGCGGGCTTCGCATTCGTCGACCGTCCCTGGCAAGCCTTCGTCTGCTCGGCCGTCGGCGGCGCCGGGCTCGGAGTCACCAACACCGCAAACCGAGTTCTGAGCCTCACCCTGGTGACAGCGGAGCAGCGCGCCTCCTTGATAGCGCTCGGCCGAGTTGCAGGCAACTTCGGCATAGGCAGCGGCGCGACGGTCGCCGGCTTCATCGTCGCTTCCGTCCAACACCTCCGCGCGTTCCAGACGCTCTACCTCTTCGACGCCATCACCTGCGCTGCCTTCGCGCTGATCGTGCTCGTAGCGGTCCCGAATCCTCGCCGCGTGAATGCTGCAGCGCCGAGCGACAGTGGGACAGGTGGTTTCCGAGCGTTGGCTCGAGATCGGCTCTTCCTCATCCTGATCGCCGCCAACATCGTGCTCCTGGCCGTCGGCCCCGCGCTGTTTCAAAGCATCCTCCCGCCATTTGCTACGGCGCACACGCCTATCGGGCCGAGCGAGATCGGTGTCCTCTTCTTCCTCAACACCTTCTTCATCGTCGTGGCGCAGATTCCAGCCACACGGGTCGTCAAGAGGATGAGCCGCACCCACGCTTTTGCCGCGACCAGCGGGCTATGGGCAATCGGCCTGCTCGCGGTCCTGCTCGCAACGCTGACGCGCTCGACGCTCGCCGCTACCACCGTCTTGGCCGGGGTTGCGATCGTAATCGCCATCGGTGAGTGCGTCCAGTCCATCGTGCTCGGTCCACTTGTCGCCGAGCTCGCACCACCTCATCTGCTCGGCCGTTACATGTCGCTCTACAGCCTCACCTTCACGGCAGCCCTGGCCCTCGGCCCCGCGCTCGGGGGCGTGGTGCTCGCGACCTCACCCGACGCCGTCTGGTGGGGCGGCGCCCTCGTCGCCGCAGTGATCGGAGCGGGCTTTCTCCTCTCCGGCGATCGCATCCCTGAGCCGTTGGCCGCGACCGCCGCAAACGCGCCGGGCGACCCCACGCCCTACACCGCATGACACTCGTCGTCACCGCTTCACACTGATGCCTCGCCGGCACGCGATCCAAACGCTCGTCGTCGCGGTCTGAACAATCTGAGAAACAACTGGGAGGTAATTGGTGCCGAACTACGACATCAGGTATGACGACAAGTACGGTCAGCTCGCGCAGATCGACATTGCCGCGGAGGGTGAGGGGTATGAGCCGTGGGTGAACCAGACGCTCACGAGCGTGAATGATTGCGTCGTTCGACTTGCCGTGATCGAGGGCGAGCTCGTCGACTGGCACAGCCACGAGCACGAAGACGAGTTCTTTCTCGTGCTCGAGGGAAGGCTCGAGCTCGAGGTCGAGGGGCGGGAGCCGTTCCTGCTTGGTGTGCATCAGGGCGTGACGATCCCGCGTGGCGTCGTTCACCGCCCACGCGCGCACGGACGCACGGTCTTGCTGATGGTCGAGCCGGCGACGGTGAACCCGACCGGGAACGAATGACAGATTCTGCGCCGAGATGTCGGCGATCGACGGTCGAGAAGGCACGACCCCAAACCCCCGTCGGAGCTCCGAGACCTGCTCCGCGCGGAAACCAGGGCGCGGCGACCACTTCGTCGCGAAGCGGTAGTGGACGCCGTGGCTGACTCGGCTCCCGAGTTGGACGATTAGCAGGAGCCGGCGGAGATCGCCGCTCGCTATCGCTTCCGCCCAATCGCCCTGGCCGCGGGAACGGGCTCAACCCGCTTCGCGATCTGACGCTCAGAGTGTCTCGGCGAGCGCCTCGGCCTCTTTGAGCATGCTGTCGAGCAGGTCGAGGCCGGTGTTCCAGAAGCCCGGATCGGCGATGTCGAGGCCGATCATGGCCACGAGTTCCTCTGGGCTGCGTGAGCCGCCGGCGGCCAGCATGGCCAGGTAGTCCTCGGCGAACGGCTCGCCGACCTGCTTGTAGCGGGCGAAGGCGGACCAGGCTGTGAGCAGCCCGTACGAGTAGCTGTAGAGGTAGCCGGGCTCCCAGATCATGTGGGGGATCAGCGACCACAGCAGACGCATGCCGTCCTCGATCTCGATCGTGTCCTCCCACAGATTGCTGAGCGAGCTGGTCCAGATCTCGGAAAGCTCCTCGGCGCTCAGCTCGCCGTGCTCTCGCCGGTGGCGATGCATCCCGGCCTCAGCCGACACCAGCGCGCAGCCCTCGAAGACGTTGAGCATCGCGTCGTCCAGCCTTGCTGCCAAAAGTGCCAGGCGCTCGCGGTCATCCGCTGCCCTCGCCATCAGGTGTTCGGCGATCAGCGCCTCCGAAAATGTGGATGCGACCTCCAGCATCGGAATCGAGGTCTCCCACTGCAGCGCACGCTGGGCCCGTGCGAGCTCGAAGTGGAGGGCGTGGCCGAGCTCATGAGCCAGGGCCATCGTGTCCCCGGGACGGGAGTCATAGTTCAGCAACACGTAGGGATGCGAGCTCGCTCCCGCCTGGGCGCACAGCGCCCCGCCCTCCTTGTTGGCGCGGATCGGCGCATCGATAAGTCCCTGCGTGAAGAAGACGTCGACGAGCGCGCCCGCACGCGGCGAGAACGACGACCAGGCCGAGGTGATCAGCTGCCGCGTCTCGCGGAATGGCACCCGACGCTCGACGCCCACCAACGGCGCCCGCAGGTCAGAGGTCGCCAGGCGCTCCACGTTCAGCAGTCGCGCCTTGAGGCGGTTCCAGCGCTGGGGGACGTCATGACGCCCGGCGATGGCCGCCAGCTGATTCTCGACGGCCGCGTCAGTGGTCTCGTTTGCCAGGTTGCGAAAAGACAGCCAGGTTGAATATCCGCGCAGGCGATCATCGACAGCCTTCTCGCCGAGAACCTGGTTGTACGCGGCGACCCTGGTCGCCAGCCCGGCGCCGGCGCCGTCGGCGATAGCCGCCATGGCCTGGAGTCGCACCTCGCGCGCCGGAGAGCCCAACAGGCTCAGCGCCTTGGTCATCGGGACCGAGTCACCGTCGATCTCGGCCGTGAGGCACGCGGCGTTCTCGGAATAGAGCCGCTTCCAGGCCGACAGCCGCTGCACGCTCGTCTCAGCCAGGATGCGCTCCTGCTCGGACCCGAGCAGGTGAGGCCGGCGGGCGCGCAGGCGCCGGAGATGATGGGCGGCGAAGTCCAGCCGGTCACCCGCGCCGGCGAGCAGTGCCTCAGCCCGGTCATCACCGAGGGCGACCCACTCCAATTCGAAGAACACGAGCTTCGCATCGATCTCGGCCTTAGCCGTCTCGGCCGCGCCCCGCAGTGCTCCAGCGGTCGGATCCGAGCTGTCGGCGTAGCCGCGCATATGTGCGTAACCGCTGGCGCGCCACAGCAGCTCCCGGATCTCGGCCAATTCGCTGACGGCGCTGACCAGCGCATCGACCTCCAGCTGCGCAATCTTGCCTGCGAACTCGGTGGTGAACGCGTCCGCGCGCGACCGGGCCTGTTCCAGCAACCGCCGGGCGCCGTCGTCGCCCTGGCTGTCGACGATCGGCTCGAGGTCCCAGACGGCAGCGTCGCGATCGGGATCGCTGAGATCGACGAGATCGGCCACGCCACGGAAGGCTAACCCGCGCAGCACCTCGGCGTACAGCCCACGTAGCGCAGCCAGCTTTCAGCTCGTCCCCGCGTTACCCCCTCCGCGCGTCAGCCTCACGCCGAAGACTCGC
>JBEKYV010000036.1:0-13579 GCA_049510515.1 Solirubrobacteraceae bacterium
GAGGGCATCGCCGCCGACGCGTCGGTGTCGCTGCAGGCGTTCTACGAACATTTCAGCGACAAGGAAGACGCCTTCCTCGTGGCCTTCGAGATCGGCCAGGACAAAGCGCTCGCCCTGGTCGAGCGCGCCTACGACGCCCAACCCGACTGGCGCTACGGCGTGCGCGCCGGCCTGGCGGCGCTGTTTGGCTTCTTCGCCGGCGAGCCGGCGTTTGCGCACATGGCGATGATCGACGTGCTGGCGGCCACCGAGCGCACCACGGCACGGGCGTTCAAGGGGGCGATCCCTTACGCGCAGATGCTCCACCCCGGGCCGGGGCATACGCCGGGCGGCGTGCGCGTCCCCGAGGTGACCGTCCAGGCAATCGGCGGCGGGCTGTTCGAGCTGATGCTCCACCACGCGCTGCAGCGCCGCGTCCCCGAGCTGCCGGTGATGGTGCCGCGGGCGACCTACTTCGCGCTGGCGCCGTTCATCGGGGCCGAGGCCGCCGGGGAAGTCGCCACGGGGGTTGGGGTTTCGGGGGGGACGTCGGCGGCCGGGGCATCGTCGGGGGTCGTGGTGGAGCCCCCGCTTGGGGCTTCGTAGGGCTCTGTTCGGGGCCTGTGGCCCTCTGTTCGGGGCCTTCGCGGCCCCGTGCACCACTTCGTGCCCCACGCCCGGTGGGGGGCAGTCCGCAGAGCCGATCGGTCCTACCGTGCGACATCTTCCGCTGAAATGCGATATGCTGCCTGCGGCGCATAGCCAGGGATGTGGCGGGGCGTTGGGCCTGGATGGCCCGGCGCCCGCCACACTTTTTTCGGAGTCTGCAATCGGCAGTGAGTTTCGACGGCGACCCATTGGCTATCCGTAGTACCGCGCAATCACCTGCAGCTGGCTGACAAGGTCGTGCGCAAAGAACAGGACCACGATCAGCACGCCGGCCGCAGTGCTCCACCTACCCCCCGCGCCCCGGGCGGCGAGCGCGAGCACGCCGCCGAACAGGGGTATCAGCGGTAGGAGATAGCGCGGCTCGGGGAATGCCGCCGCTTCGGAGGGGAACGATAGGTAGGCGCTGGCGCCGACGAGCACCAGCAGCCCCACCGTCAGCGTGAGGTAGGTGGCGAGCTCGGCGGCGCGGCGTGTCAGCTCGCGCCGCCGCAGGCAAAGCTCGCGGCCGGCGAGGGCGGCGATGGCGAGCGCTGGGATCAGGGCGAGGTTGTCCACCCAGCGTGGGAAGAAGGTGTCCTCGAAGCCGTAATCCCCGACGAAGCCGTTGAACCACAGGTCCCGTGGCGGTGAGATGTCGGCGAAGTCGACGCGCATGCCTGGCAGGCGCGGCAGGTAGAGCTGCCAGATGTAGCTGAGCTCGCCGGAGATCGAGCGATGGCTGACGGTGAAGCCAATCACCCCTCCCGCGATCCCGAGCGCGTGGTGGTGGGAGATCAGGTTTGCAAGCACATATACGCAGGCAGGCAGGGCAGCGATCGCAAATGCGGACGCGGCGGCACGCACCCCGGCGCGAGGGCCGAGCTCTTGTGCTGTGCGCCTCGCGAGCAGTGCCAGCCCCAGAACCACTCCCGGCACCAGCCCCAGGAAGTTGAGCTTGGTGAGCAGGCCAGCCGCCGTCAGCACACCGATCGCAACGGCCACGCGCGGCGTGAGACCACTCTTGAACGCACGGGCAAAGCAGTAGAAGATCGCCGCCGACAAGGCACAGAGCATCGCGTCGGGGTTGACGGCCCCGCAGATCGAGGCGAGCGCCGGCATGAACGCCGCGCCGAGCCCAGCGACCGTCCACGCTCTGGGAGCCGCCGGGAGAGCCTCGCGCACGAACAGGAAGACGAACAGCACGGTCACGCCGCACATCAGCGCGCTCAGCAGCCGCATCAGGGCGAGCTGGTCGAGCACGCCCCCGCCCGCTCCCACTGCATACGGGATGACCTCCAGCGTGTAGTAGAGCGGCGGCTGGGACGCCGCGACGCCGGCGGCGCCCTTATCGGATATCGAGCTTGCGGCGGCCACACGCGCCATGTCTCCTTCAAGTTTGCGCTGCTGAGCCTCGGAGGCGATCGTGTGATGCTGCGGCTGCAGACTCACCCCGGCCACGTCGAGGTCTTCGAAGGCCAGCTGCTCGTCGGGCGCGAATTCCTGCGTGCTCGAGGTTGGCAGGCGGCCGTTTCTCGCGAGCTGCTCTACGTAGGCGAAGTGGGCCTGCTCGTCGGGGGCCTGGAAGGGGGGCGTGATCAACGACCAGCTGGCGGCGTTGAGGCAGGCCACAAGCGCGCAGATCCACGCGGCGAGGGGCATGCTCCTCATCGCGCCTCCCGCAGGATCAGCCACGACGCAAGCGCAAGCCCCGCGGCCATCAGTGCCGCCACCATCACGGCAACCCAGGTACCGGCCCAGGCGCGGCCGAGGCCCAGGCGCCGCGCCACTTCTGACGCGAGCGACCACCACGACGAGGACCCCGCGTGCAGGTATTCGATCGCTATGCGTCCCGGAAGGGTGCGGGCACCACTCGTGGCGGCGCCTTGCCGCGGGGTGCGCACGCCGAGAAGCGACACCCGTTCGTCGGCGCCCGTGAAGGAGAAGCAGACGGTCGCCTGGTGGACCGTGCTATCAATCGGCTCGATTGGGACCGTAACTACCCTGCCGAGCCATCCCGGCGCGCTCTCTCCGTGCGCTATCAACGTTGCGCCAGAGTGCACGGTGACTGCAATTCGCGGGCCTGCGGAGGCTTCGAGCGAGAGACGGATCGCCGAGGAGCCGGCCGGCACCGTTTCATCCGGCTGGCAGGCGCCCCCTCCTCCGGATACCGAGGCCAGCGGCGGGTAGATGACGGCGGCGACTCCGTTGCTCCCGGCGAGCACTTGTGGAGAGCCAGACAGCACGATCGCTGCCGCGATCGCGGTCAGCGCCAGCCCGCCTACGATTGCGACGCGGGCACCCCGCATCATTCACACCGTCCCTCGGCGCGCATCGCCCCGGCAATACCGCGGGAATCCTTGAAGGCCGCTATGTGGCTGGGGTGAATGGCCACGCGAGACCAACTGATACCGTCGTCTGCAAGCCCGTTCAAGTCGGCAGTGACTGGGTTTGCGAAAATGCGCCCGATCAGCCGGAAATCAAGCGATTGCTCCAGTGGGCCTGTTTCCGATTCCGCCCTCGTCGGAGCTCAATGCGCCGACGATACACGCACCAGCCGGCGGCGGCACCAGGGGGTGCTCCACACGGCCCCGGAGCCGCCGCCCAGCTGTCCGAAAAATGCGTGGAGAGAGGAAGTCACGCTATTCCGGTGTCTCAGCAGGCATCGGGAGGGACCTCGTGGCGCCTGCGAGCTTGATAAAGCCACTCGCGCTACTTCTTCTTGTGTCTGCGCTTCGGCTTTTTCTTTGATTTATGTTTGCCTTTCTTCGGGCAGCCGGTGACCTTGAGCTTGGTGTTCTGCTTGATCAGCACGCCGTCCTGCGATGTCAGTTCAGTGGGCATGGTCAGCGAGCCGCCCCCCTTGCAGAGGTTGACCGCGTTGGCCGTAAGCGCTGAATACGGCCCCTCGGGCAGGGTCAGTTCGAAGCTCGAGAAGGGCGCATCGGGCACCGCATTGAAGGTCGATGTCAGGACGCCTTTTTTTGAGATCGCCGTTTCGCCGTGCAAGTCGATCGTAACGTTGTCGCCCTGCAACACGACCACCAGTTCGGGGTACTTCGCCTCGCCGTGGGAGACGAAGAACGCCGGGCCACTCAATGAGTTGGGCAGCACTGGCGTCCTCGTCGTTGCCTCGCCAACCCTGGCAGCGGCGGGGCAGCTCGCGGGATTTTCCGCGAACGTCTTTTCCGGGCACGCTTTCTGCAGTGTGCTCAGGCGCGCCGGCAGCTTCGCGGGCAGGCTCACCTTGACTTTGGCGATGTTCGCCTCTGTTCCCTGCGGCGTGCTCGGATAGGTCACGGTCGTCTTCAGGCTGGCGCCCGCGGCGCGGGAGTTGTGCGCCGCGGTGGAGGCCGCGAACGTCGGTTTGAACGCCAACGCCGCACAGTTGGTGACCTGGAAGGGCACTTCAAGCGAAGACGAGGCCCCTTCCGCGCTCGTCAGGCTCCCGCCGATGGTTAGCTTGTCGCAGTCGGTCGGGTTGAAGATGAACCCGCCGCGGTTGATAGTTACGTTCACGTGCTTGATCTGCAGCGGGATCCCTTCGAGAATCGTCGGGATCGCATCTTCTTCAGCTCCCGAGTTGGCCGTCACCGTCAGCGCAGTCGTGAGCGGGTTGACTTCGATCTTCGCACGCACGATCAGGCAGTCGCACGGCGGGCTGTGCTGCGCCGTATGCTCGAGGTCGAACGGACCCGCCTTCGCCGGGTTCACGATCGAGACGCCGTACGGAGCGCCGTGGTAGGGACCGGTGATGTACACCTTGCCACCCGTCACGGTGTATGGCTGGCCCCCCACTCCGACGCTGACGGTCGTTTCGCCGATCAGGCTTTCAGGGCCGCAAGTACCCGCGTTGGCCTGCGCTTCCGCGCACAGGGTCACATTGGAAAGCGTGCCGAGCAGCCCCGGTGGCATCGTCAGCTTGACGCCCTGCAGCGGCTGGTTGCCGTCTTCGCGGCTCATCGTCATCGTGAACGGGCTGAAGCCCGCCGCCGAGTTGCTGGTGGTGCCGGCCGTCAGCGAGGGATTGAACGGCAGGCTCGCTCCTGGGCACGGGGTTTCGTGGGGGCCCGACGTGATCTTGAAAGCCGACGACGAAGGCACCGGTTCATTGCCCGACCACGGCGTGAACGACGCTTCGGTCTCGTACGTCCCACAGCGGGCGGGGGTCGTCAGAGGAGCCCGTTCGCCTCCGAAGAAGTGCAGTTCGGCGTCTTCGAAGGGCAGCTGCGGGTTGTCTTCGACGGTAGTGATGACCTGCCCCGGGGTCTTGCAGGCCATCCCGGCTATGACCTGGCCCGGGACTTCGCATAGTCCTATTTTGCCCGGGAGCTTGACGAGCACGCCCGAGACAGGGTCTTCGGCGACGATATACATCGCGAGCAGGCTCCCGAACAGGTTGGCTTCCTGTGTCGCCAGATACACAGCGCCTTCAAGCGGGTTCGGCAACAGTGGCGTCTTGATCTTCACGGTAGCGATCTTCGACGCGGTCGGACAGAACGGTTCGGTCAGCGTCGAGGTGAAGTGCAGTTCCGACGGCGGCGTGCTTGCCGGTGGCGGCAGGTAGCCGATTTGGGCCTCGGAGCACGCATCTAGGCCGTCCGCTCCCGACGTGTCGACCGACAAGCCTTCGGGCAGGGCGACTGTGATGTTCTTGACGTCAGCCTCGGCGTCGCCGTTGGGCACCAGCACCTCTTCCTGCGGCACGTGCACGTCGACCTTCAACCCGGTCGGTGTGCTTCCCGCGGTGCCGTCGGGCGTCACCTTGATTGACGGTTCGAAGCTGAGCTTGTCACAGCCGTCGAGCGTGAGCGGCTTACCGCTCACGTCCTGCAGTTCGTACCGGAGCGGTTTCTGGAAGAATGTTTTCCAATCCTCGACAGGCACCGAGAGTTCCCCCGATTCCGGACCCGGCCATGAGTCGCCTTCCATCGATGTTTCGAAAGGTTCGTTCGACAAGCGCCCACAGGACGTCGGCAGTGATAGAAAAGCGGCTTTGACCGTGTCTTCAGGCGAGTCACAGCCGATTTCGAGCGGGCCTACGCCCACGCATCCGTACCCTCGTGAATCGTTGTGACTAGGATCCCCGGGCCAGCCCCACAACGTGACTTGTGCGGAAAGGAACGACGCCGTCTGTGTAATGTTGTTTGCGCTGGCCGTGATGCCATAGTCCTGGCCTGTACGGACCGATGTATCTATGAAAACCGCATTGCCATGGTCGTAAAACCCGAAGCGAGCCGGCTCGCCCGTGGCGGGAACCATGTTGAACACCGGCAGCGTTTCCGTGCCTGGCAGAGGATTGTCGATCGTGACGACTGCGACCCCTAGCTGGGCCCCGAGTGGACACTGCCTATGTTCGAACGCCCCTTCGACGCACTCTGGAAACGGCGCGGGATCGCCGACCAGACCCGGTGGCTGGGCAAATCGCAGATCCTTCGGCAGTGCGGGCTGTTCCACATGACCAAAGGTCGGTTCGAACTCATGAAATTCGATACCTTTGGTTTCCCTACCTGCATTCAATACGAGCGTAGTGGTGTACTGGAACGGATGTGACCCCGCCTGGGTATCCGGAGACCCACCTGTGTTTTCGGGCACTGCTTCAAAGGCTTCGACCCCGAACGGAGTTCGCCCAGCGCCACTCGCCAGCGACTGGTTGGTAGATATTTCCGGCGCCCCGCCACCGGTAACGCGAACCCCATCCAAGTGTTCCCCCGCCGGCAATCCTTTCTTTACGTTCACGTAGATATCGACTTCCAGCCGAATGTACGGTGCCAGAAAGCGATTGAATGTACAAGCCACTTCGGATGCCAGCAAGACGACGCAATTGTGTTTACCTTCGTTTTCTTCTTCGCTAGTCCCGCTCTGACCGGCAATAAAAAACGCCTTGACCGCTTCGAAGCCTTCCGGAAGCTGATCGGTCACCACCACTGGAGTGCCACCAGCTTCTTCGTCGCCGTTCACCTCTCCATCGCCGAGGTTGGTCGCCGACACCACGAGGGTGCCTTCGTGGCCGGGCTGTAGTGTCGTCGGCCGAGCGCCCACATTCACATGCCACCAGGGGCTCGAAACCGTACTGCATGCCGATATCGCAAACCTAGCGTTCAGCGCGAGCGGGATAATCATGGCGCCAAAGAAGACCGCCAGCATGATCCCTGTTCTGTGGGAACCGACCATCGCTGAAAACCTCATCCTCTCCCCTCCCCATTGCGACGGCTCCTTCCGGCCATGGCCTTCTTCCCATGACGCCTTTTGATCTTTACGCATCTTCCACGACTCAGCTTCCTTCCCCTGGAACACTGGATCGCAGGAGAAGGCGACGTAATACTCCCCGCTACGGGATTCCCCGGCCCGTAGAACGTAGCGCTTGCCGGAGCTCCAAAGATCGGCGGCTGCGACAACGGGACCGCCCTGCACCAATCGGCGGTTTCACACGGCGGTGGCGGCACTACTTCAGCCGAACATGGCCCCGCAACGCTGCACACGTGTGCGTCATAAACGTCGAAAGCCGTATCCCGATCTTCGGGTACGAGCCGTGCGGATGTGAGAAAGAACACATCTTCCCCACTCGCGCTTGCATCAAGAAATGCAGATTCCGCAGCGGACGAGCCCGATGAGATCAACCCCACGCAGCCACCGGAGTGCTCACCGAAGTTGCTGCTCGACGTCTCACAACCGCCAACGCCCGCGGGCTCGTACTCGAACAGATCCATCAACCCATTCGTCGCCTGCGGCACAAGCGAGTCGGAGCTGTCGAAGAACACCTGGCCACTGTCAGACACATACCGCGACTGATACCTCGCGTTTTCCAGCGAGATTGCGGTCCAACCCGGAATGTTGGCGGCCAACCAACGGCCACGCCATAGGCTCTGCTCATCGGTCAGGAGTGCGTGCCCGCGTTCCGGGTCCTGCACCCCGGCAGGACGCTCCCCCGTCGGGTTGCATGACACACACACCAAATCACCAGGCCCCCCTTCCGGAGACGACATCTTGTAGAGATAGACCTCCTCATCAGGTTCGCCGCTGTTGACGTCCCTATTGTCATAGCCTGTGAGGCCAAGGTCGGACATAAATGCAAGATATTCGCCACTTGATGAAACCCGTGCCGTCAGCTCTTCAAGAATCCCTTCATTATCCCAATCCCGCCGATCTTCGCTCGAGAGCGAGGTGATAAACGTTGGCGCCTCCCAGGCTTCGCTTTTATCGTTGTAGCGAAGCATGTAAAGATTACAAGTAGCTCCCGCGGGCGGATTGCTACCACAGTGCCCGACACTTGCTTTGAGGCCCTCGGCGTTTTCTATTTCAGTCAGGATACCGTTGGCGACGAAATATATATCCGACCCCTCATCGCTGGCGGGGATCACCGCACCCAGAACGTCCGCGCCCTTGGCGCCATCAGCCGTCAGATCACGCAGATCGCACTTTAGGATATCCTTCCCCGCTTCTTCCATTTCCACCATTTCACATACGTACAGATCGGGTTCTTCAACGTTTGTTGTCGCATCGGCGGTCAGGTGTTCTCCATCTGTGAAGAACACCTTAGATCCATCGCTCGTCGCGAACATGAACCTCGCATCACCGTTCTCGCTTCCTCCGCCCCCTTCTGGTACATCGAGCTGCACCGTCTGCTCGCTCAGCATGTTACGCATGAAAAGATGCTGACCTTCGCTAGTCCAAATGATGCGGGATCCGTTGCTGGAAACCGCGCCACTGGCATCTACGCCCCTGTAGCCCAGAGACGCAGGGGTCTGTTCACCGTTTGGCAGCACGCTTACCAGCTGAAGTTGTTCTGCCAGCGGCGCACCAGCCGTCCACTCGTAGATCTGACTCCGTTCAGCACCGGCCCGCAAAGGCACCTGAGACGCGAGGACCACATGACCCATGTCGGTGGTCGCGGACAGAAACTTCATTTCTTCAGCCGCGAATTGAGTTCCATCTGGAACATCCGCACGCGACTTCACCTTTGGCCTACATTTCGCTTCTTCCAAGGGGCAGCCCGTCACCAGCGGCAGATAACCGCCTTCGCCTTCTGCTTCGTCATAAAGCGCCTGCTCAAGCTTCCCTGGTTCCGATGGCAGTGGCGCATCGGCACGCAAATAGATAGTCTTTTCCGACGCTGCTTCCGACAGCGGCGCGGCACCTTCGGCTTCGAGCCCACCATTTCCAGAACCAAAAGGTTCTACAAGCCCAATTGCCAGGTCAGGCGAAAAGGCCTTATACTCCTGGCCACGTCCACCCGATATGCCCGAGCTCACCTCGTGGGGCGTTGCGATGTCGCGCGACAACCAGCCGCCGTCTGAGCCTCGCACAGAAAGTAGCTGTGCATCATTTGCATTTCCTGGGGGTTGTTCCTGTCCACTTTTCGCGGGGCCACCTGACAGGTACGCGATCGCACCACCATTTTCAGCAGCCTGAATCAGTCCTGCGGCTTCTCCGATTGGTTCGATAAGCGCGCCGTCCTTTGTCGCTGGAGAGACCAATTCCCACATACGATTGTCAGGCAGCTTCAACTCGCCGCCTGCTGGCTGGGTCGTGAATTCGCTTCCACCTTCTTGTTTGCCACCTGTGCTTTCGGCTACCACTCGAAAATGGTAGACAGTGCGAGGCTTCAGATTCTGCGCTTGGGCCTCCACGACGATGCCGTTCGTGCCGCCGCCCGTACTACCTTGGGATCCACCTTCACCATATTCGAGCTTGTACGTCGTGGCTGCACCCTTGGGGTTCACCTTCGCATACAGTACGGCGCTGGAGGATGAGACTTCAGCAACCCACACTTCTTCAACCGCGGGAGCGTCAGCTTGTGCCAGCGTTGGCATGCTTGCCAGTCCCATGCCCAACAACACCAAAACCGCTACTACCGGGTGCGGTAGCGATGACCTACGATCGCAGATCGATCTTAAAGGACCGTCGCTTTGACGTCGCTTGCGATACCGCCCAGCCTCTCCGCTTTTCACCACTCTCTCCATTCTTAGCTGTCAAACCCAGCAACAGGTGCAATTCGTATGTTGAGGTGCGTGGGGCCTCAGGGAGCCCCACGCACATCCATAAGCCCTCAGTTTAATTGCTAGCCTTTGCAGCTAAATTCCACACTTTCTAAGAAGAAGAGTTCGTCATGACCCACCTCTTCGAGGCCGGCCAATTCGAACCCTCCGCCCCCTGTAATTGCTGATTCTAGTAATAATTCTTTATGTTCTACATTTAATACTGTGAGCGTGTTGGGGGCCTGCACCGTTGGTTCCCCGGCTTTTTGCTTGAACGACACCAACGCCGCAGTGCCTTTATCAAGTAATGTGTTGACCTGGTTTTCTGCAAGTTCGCCTATAATTCCTCCTTTTACTCCACCGACTTCCCTGCCTCTTACTTTCACTTTGATGGTGGGACCGCATGAGAATTCTGCGAATAATGTTTCGGGGTTTTCAGAGACTCCAGCTTCGGCCGTGAGCACGAAGCCTGTTATTAACGGCGTCCCTGATTTGATATCTCCCAGCTCAGCTAACAGCGGGAACGTCTGTATAGAGCCCGCTGGCTGGTTTTTGCTATTGCATTCGATTTCTTCGGTTTTAATTTTCACCTTACAGCCTGAGAATAAGATTCTGATTTTTCTCAACAGATCCGTCCCAGGCTTTGCTTCGCCACTGTTTCTAGCAGATTTACATTTTATTTCAGCAAATTTCGTTACTAGTTTCCCTTCACCTGCTATAGAAGAGAAAGCGGGTTTAGACCCGCCTTCTTTGAATAAAATAGTCTGCGTGCTCGCCGAGGCGGTACTCGCCACAACAGCCCCCAGAGCAAACACAGCCACGAGGCAAAGCCCCAAGCTCTTAAAGTACTTCATGTCGTACAACTCCTTTTATCCTTGAGAATTGGTTGCCGACGTAACCGTGACCCTCATCTTCAGGCAGAGATGTCCCGGTGCCAGCCATATTTATGATCTGTTGAGCTGCTTAGCACCCTCTCCTCTCACCACTGATTGTGACGGTCGTGGCCAGACTAGAGGCTACTACAGCCAAGATACCTCGATGTCAATGGCAATTCAAGGGGTGTTTCTCACTTGCAGCG
The DNA here is from genome assembly GCA_049510515.1 of Solirubrobacteraceae bacterium. Taxonomy (GTDB): domain Bacteria; phylum Actinomycetota; class Thermoleophilia; order Solirubrobacterales; family Solirubrobacteraceae; genus Palsa-744. Next base: position 10,681 of record JBEKYV010000036.1, read on the forward strand.
AAGTACTTGTCAAACTCCGCGAGTGTTTCCCACCAGGGCTTTCTGGAGCCTTGAACGTACCCCGGTGGCGATGGGCGGCGCCCCTCCCCCGCACTCCAAGCAGCTCCACGGGCGCCGCGGCGACTGGCCGCCAGCGTCCGCGGAGCTGTGCGCTTTGGCTATGATGACTTCTACCTAGCCGGTTTCGGCCGGTGAGGGTTGGTTACCGGCGCCGGGGCGCTCATCTTCAAAGGCAGAGACGCCTCGGCGCCGGGTGCAGCGCATCCCGTGAAGCCTCTCCTTGCTATCACCCCGGCGACCCGGCGTCAAGCGATTTGTTCGATCGATTCCGAGGGCGCGGCGTCAGCCCCTCGGTCGCGCGGAATCTTTTCGACGATCTTGCGCTGGAGGAGGCGCGGGAAGGCGGTGCGGGCGCGAAGCCCCCTACCGCCCAACCGCCTCGCGCAGAACATCCGCCACGCACCGGACCTGCCACTCCTCCATCCCGACGAAGAACGGGAGCGCGATCGAGCGGGACGCGACGTCCTCGCAGACCGGGAAGTCGCCCGGCTTGAACCCGAACTGCTCCCGATAGAACCGCATCAGGTGGATCGCCGGCAGGTAGGGCTTGCTCTGGACCCCTTCGGCCGCCAGCTCCCTGATCACCGCGTCGCGGTCGGCGCGGCGGGGGATCTGCACGACGAACACAAACCAGCCGCGGCGACTGCCTTCCATGTCGGGGCAGGGGGTCTCGACGCCCCTGACGCCCTCCAGCGCTTCGCGGTACTGGTGCGCCAGGCGAGCTCTGGTCGTTAGGAAGCTGTCGAGGCGCCCCAGCTGCGTCAGGCCCAGCGCGCAGGCGATGTCGGAGAGGCGGTAGTTGAAGCCGAGGCGGTCGTGGTCCAACCACTCCATGTTCGGGGCCCTGCCCTGGTTGCGCTCGCTGTCGATGCGCGCCTTCAGCGCCTCGTCGCCCAGCGTGATCATCCCGCCCTCGCCGGTGGTGATCTGCTTGTTGGCGTAGAAGCCAAACACTGCCGGATGCCCGCGGCCGCCGACTGGAGTGCCGTCGGCGTGGCGGCCGCCCAGCGCCTCGCAGGCGTCCTCGACGATCGCGAGGTTGTGGCGACGGGCGATCGCCTCGAAGGCTCCCATCTCCGCCGGGTAGCCGAAGATGTGCACGGGGAGGATCGCCTTCGTGCGCTCCGTCACCGCCGCCTCGGCCGCCTCGGGGTCGAGGTTGAGCGTGACGGGGTCGATGTCCGCGAACACCGGTCTCGCGCCCTCGTACAGCGCCGCGTTGGCGGAGGCGACGAACGAGAGCGGGCTGGTGATCACCTCATCGCCCCGTTTCACCCCCACCGCGCGCAGCGCGAGGTGCAGCCCGGCGGTGCCGCTGGAGACGGCGCTGGCGTGCGGCGCTCCAACGCGGCTGGCGAAGGCCCGCTCGAACTCGCCGATCTTCGGGCCCAGCGAGAGCGCGCCTGAGCGCAGCACCTCCAGCACCGCGCGCTCCTCCTCGGCGCCGATCGTGGGGCGAGCCAGCGGGATCGTCTCTTCGTCCTCCTCAAACCGGCTCAGCACTTCGTCGTCCCCTTCCACAGGAACGGGAACGTAGCGCAGCGGCCGCCCCGCCCGCCGTCTCTCTGAGCCCTCCGCCACTTTGCTCTCCTCCCCCTCTATTCCCCTCTTCCTACCGCCCGCCGCCCGCCGGGATCGCCGCCGCCGCTCGCGGAGATTGCATGCCCGACTCAAGCGAATCCACCAGCGCGTCCCATGATGCCGCAATCAGGTTCTCCGACACTCCGATCGCGCCCCACACGCGCTGGCCGTCGGAGGCGTCGATCAGCACGCGCGTGACCGCGCCGGTGCCCTTGTCCTCGTCGAGGATCCTCACCTTGTAGTTGACCAGCTCGATCTCGCGCAGGTGCGGGTGGATCTCGCCGATCGCCTCGCGCAGCGCGGTATCCAGCGCGTTCACCGGGCCATTGCCCTCAGCGGTGCGCACATAATGGCGTCCCCCACGGGCCGGCTCGGCCTCGTCGAGCGCCGCTGCGGCTGTGTGGAAGGAGTCGTTGGGGTCGGGGATCCAGATCTTGATCGTCGCCTCCGTCTGCACCGCGCCGTCGGCGCGCTGCTCGACGATCACGCGCCACGACTCCAACCGGAAGAGCGGCTGATACTCGCCCGCCTCCTTGCGCATCAACAGCTCGAACGAGCCGTCGGCCGCCTCGAACTGAAAGCCGCGGTGCTCCAGCTCCTTGACGCGCTCGGCCACGCGCAGCAACGCCGCTTCGTCCAGCTCGATCCCGGCCTCGCGCGCCTTCTCCATCATCGTTGCCTTACCCGCCAGCTCGCTCACCAACACCTCGCGGTCGTTGCCGACGAGAGCGGGGTCGATGTGCTCGAAGGTCTGCGCGTCGGCGCTCACGCCGGCCGCGTGCAGGCCGGCCTTGTGCGCGAAGGCGTGCTTGCCGACGTAGGGCTGCGCCGGGTTGGGCACGCGGTTGAGCAGCTCGTCGACGAAGTGCGCGGTCTCCGTCAGGCGTGCCAGCTGCTCGGGCTCCAGCGCATCCTTGCCGAGCTTCAGCTGCAGGTCGGCGATGATCGTCACCAGATTGGCGTTGCCGGTGCGCTCGCCGATCCCGTTGATCGTGCCCTGCACCTGGGTGGCCCCGGCCTCGACCGCCACCAGCGTGTTGGCCACCGCGCAGCCGCCATCGTCGTGGGTGTGGATCCCGAGCGCCACGCCGGGCAGCGCCGCGTGCACCTCCGCCACCACATGGTGGACGTACATCGGCAGCGAGCCGCCGTTGGTGTCGCACAGCACCACCCGCTCTGCCCCGGCCCGCGCCGCCGCCCGCAGGCACTCCAGGGCGTAGTGGGCGTCGAGCGCGTACCCGTCGAAGAAGTGCTCGGC
>JBEKYV010000360.1:0-4100 GCA_049510515.1 Solirubrobacteraceae bacterium
CGAGCTGCTCGCGCACGCGCCGGGAGCGCAGCAGGCCGACCAGCAGCACCACCGCGGCGCCACCCAGCAGCGCGATCAGCGGCGAGAGGCCGGCGAAGTTGACGGGCGGGCCTTTGAGGTGGGCGGTGGCGAGCAGGGTCATGGCGTGGTGCTTGCGATGGCGGATGAGCTGGAGTGCTGTGCCGCCCGCGCCGGGGCTACGGCGGCCTTCACCGACCCTTCGCTGCGCTGCAGCGCCAGCTGCGGGTAGACCGCGAAGAAGATGATCACCGCGACGAGCGGCACCAGCACGGCGGAGTCGAGCAGCCCGATCTCACGGGAGTCGACGCCATCGCGGACGCGGTTGTGCATCGCGCCAATGAACAGGCGCAGCGCGTAGACGCTTGCCATCACGACGCCGCTGAAGGCGATGATCGCGATGACCAGCTTCGCTTTGAAGACGCCCAGCAGGATCAGGAACTCGCCGACGAAGTTGGCCGAGCCGGGCATTGCCAGCGTGGCGAAGGCGACGATCAGGAAGAGCGTGGCGAGCACCGGCGCGCGGAAGGCGAGGCCGCCGAGATCGCGCAAATCCTCCGAGCCTCCGGCGCGCTGGGCGAGCAGGGCGATGATGAAGAACAGCGGCGCGACCACGAGGCCGTGGTTGACCATCTGCAGCAGCGCTCCCTGCGCGCCCTGGGGGTTCAGGGCGAAGATCCCGAGCGTGATGAAGCCGAGCTGCGCCACCGAGGAGAAGCCGGCGATCAGCCGCACGTCGGTTTGCGTGAAGGCCATCACCGAGCCGTACAGGATCGACGCGAGCGCGATCAGCAGCATCAGCGTCTGCCAGTGCACGGCCGCGCGCGGGAACAGCGGCAGCGCGATCGCCAGGAAGCCGTAGGCGCCGACCTTCGAGAGCACCCCGGAGAAGACCATCAGCACCTCGATCGGCATCGCGCGGTAGCCGTCGGGCATCCAGCCGTGCAGCGGGAAGGCCGGCATCTTCACGAGGAAGGCGGCGGCGAAGCAGAGGAAGATCCACTCCTGCGAGCCGGTGCTGAGCGGCAGCGCGTGCATCGAGGAGAGCACGAACGTGAGCGGCGTGCCGTGCTGTTCGGCGGTGAGCACGCCGGCGGCGATTGCCGCGGCCAGCATCAGCAGCGAGCCGACGAGCGTGTAGATCACGAGCTTGATCGTCGCTTTCACGCGATCCGGACGGCTAGGCAGTGTCGGCACCGAGGGCTGCCAGTCGACGCCGACGAGGAAGTAGAAGGGGATCAGCATCAGGTCGAAGAAGGCGACGAACAGCGCGAGGTCCTGCGCCAGGAACGCCCCCAGCACGGCCGACTCGGCGAGCGTGAAGAGGAAGAAGAAGAGTGCCGGGCGCTCCGGTTTCAGCGCGCCTTTGCGCACGTTCAGCGACAGGATCGCCGCGGCAAACAGCAGCGTGGTCAATCCCACGAGAAAGACGTTGAGACCGCTGACACCGAGCTTGTAGTGGATGCCGAGCGCTGAGATCCACACCACGTCGGTGACGTGCTGCAGGCCGGATCCGGTCCCACCCGCCCCGCCCCCGCCAAAGTCGGCGATGTAGCCGATCGACAGCCCGAGCGCCGCGAGCGAGCCGAGCAGCGCGACGCGGGCCGGCGCGCTCTTGTTGGCGCCCGACAGCAGCGCCCCAACTACGCCGGAGGCGAGGGGGAGCCAGATGAGGATTGAAAGGGCTGGCATCGTGACGGCTCAGCCGGTGGAGGCGGATTGGTTGGAGTGCAAAAAGTTCATGACAACACCAGGGGCGGCGACCTGGTTAGGGCGCAAAAAGTTCAATGCAACAGATGCCCCCGAGGTCTGGTTGGCGTCCGAAAAGTTCATGACTGCAACAGGAAGTAGAGGCCGACCGCGCCGACGCCGAGCAGCAGCAGCGCCGCGTAGTAACGCAGGAAGCCGCTCTGCACGGCGCGGACAGCGGCGGATCCTGCCCGCACGACGCCCGTGGTGCCGCCGATCAGCGTGCCGTCGACGAACACGCGCTCGAAGGTGCCGCGCGCCCAGGTCCCGGTGGCGGCGGCGGGGCGCACGACCAACAGGTCGATCGCCTCGTCGAAGTACCACTTGTGCCACAGCAGCTCGTACACCGCACCGAAGCGCGCGCGCGCGCGGACGGCGATCGCCGGCTCGCGCACCCAGATGCGGTAGGCGATCGCGATCCCGGTGAGGCCGAGCACCGTGCCGAGACAGAGGCCGAAGATCAAGAGGCCGTCGCGGGTGTGGGGTTCGTACAGCGGCGAGGTGGCGAAGGAGGGCCGCAGGAAGTTGACGATCACGTCGTCGACGCCCGGGACCTGCACCAGGCCGGCGCCGATCGCCCCGACCGCGAGCACGGACATCGCGACGCGCATCGGCAGCGCCCGCTCGGCGATCGTGTGGTGGGGGCCGGGGAAGCCGACGTCGGTGTCCTCGACTTCGCCATTGGCCGGGTTGGTCGGCACCTCGGCGTGGTGGAGGTGCCCCCCTTCGAGCTCCTTCGCCTCGGCGACGGGGTCGCCGTAGAAGGCGCGGAAGATCATGCGGAAGGTGTAGATCGCGGTGAGGAAGGCCCCGAGGTAGCCCATCACGTAGAGCACCCAGTGCCAGCCGCCCCGCTCTGCCGTGACGAGCAGGATCTCATCCTTGGAGAAGAAGCCGGAGAAGGGGGGGATGCCGGAGAGCGCGAGGCCGCCGATCACGAAGCAGGCGAAGGTGAATGGCAGCGCCTTGCGGAAGCCGCCCATCTTCTGAAGCGACTGCTCGCCGCCCATCGCGCCGATGATCGAGCCGGCGCCCATGAACAGCAGCGCCTTGAAGAAGGCGTGGGTCATCAGGTGGAACATCCCGGCGGCGTAGGCGCCGACGGAGACGCCCATGATCATGTAGCCGATCTGCGACATCGTGGAGTAGGCGATCACGCGCTTGATGTCGGTCTGCACGAGCGCGATCGTGCCGGCGATCAGCAGCGTCAGCGCGCCGATTACCGCGCCGGTGTCCTGCGCGGCGGGGGCGAGTTCGAACAGTGTGTGCATGCGCGCGATCAGGTACACGCCGGCTGTCACCATCGTCGCGGCGTGGATCAGCGCGGAGACGGGGGTGGGGCCCTCCATCGCGTCGGGCAGCCAGGTGTGCAGGGGGATCTGGGCGGACTTGGCGGCGGCGCCGACGAGCAGCAGCAGGCAGCCGGCGGTGATGTCGGCTTCGCCGGAGTGGAACACATGGGGCGCGGCGGCGAACACCTTCGTGAATTCCAGGGTGCCGGTGTGCTTGAAGATGAAGTAGGTGCCTAGCACCAGCCCGACGTCGCCGACCACGTTGATCACGAACGCCTTGATCCCCGCGCGCGTCGCGGTGGTGCGCCGGTACCAGAAGGAGATCAGCAGGTAGGAGGCGGCGCCGACGAACGCCCAGCCGACGATCAGCAGCAGGAAGTTGCCGGCGAGCACCAGCAGCAGCATCGAGAAGACGAAGAAGTTGAGGTAGGCGAAGTAGCGCGCGAAGCCGCGGTCTTGCTCGAGGTAGGAGACCGAGTAGAGGTGGATCATCGTCGAGATTCCGGTGACGACCAGGATCATGTAGACCGACAGGGGGTCGACGAGGATCGAGACGTGCGCGTCGATCCCGACGGTCACCGCGTAGCTCCACAGCGAGGAGTTCAGCTCGCGGCCGGAAGGCGCATGGCCCTGCATCTTGATCAGCGCCCCGAGCGCCGCCAGAAACGCGAGACCGATCGCCGCTGTGCCGATCCATCCCGCCGTGCGTCCGGGCAGCACGCGGAAGCCGAAGCCGATGATCAGCGTCCCCAGCAGCGGGAACAGCAGCACCAGCCAGCCGAACGTCGTCGCGCTCATCCTTGAAGCTCTCTCATCTCATCCACGTCGATCGGGAGGCGCCGCCGATAAATGGCGACGATCATGCCCAGCCCGATGCACACCTCGCAGGCGGCGACGGTCATCACGATCAGCGCGAGGATCTGCCCGTCGCCGTCGGTGCTGCCGAGCAGGGCGACGAGCACGACTCGGAGGGTGAGGACGGCCGATGAGCATCGCCTGGTACCTCGCCGTCTCTGCCATCATCTTCGCGCTCGGCGCCGT
>JBEKYV010000361.1:0-4098 GCA_049510515.1 Solirubrobacteraceae bacterium
GCGTTAAAGCCGTGGTTATTGCAGCTCAAAACAACGGAATCGTTGACGATGCAACATTAAAGAACGATATTATTGAAAAAGTAATCAAAAATGTTATCCCAGCCGAAATGATAGCTCAGGACGTAAAATACGTCATAAACGGGACAGGAAGATTCGTGATCGGCGGAACACTTGCGGATTCAGGGTTAACTGGCAGAAAAATCATCGTTGACACATACGGCGGTGTCGGAAGCCACGGCTTGCCCGAAGCCAGCCTGGTTGAAGGTGTAGATTCCGAACGCGCTGGCGGCAACCTGAATCGTGGCGGACGCGCTGGTCTGGCTCTCAAAAGTCACAGTTACGTTTGCATTGCCCACGGGGATTGTGGAAGGCAGAATGGCGGCAACCTGCTGATCGCTGGTGTAGAGTATAACGGCCTTCGTTTGTGTGGCACCGGCCGTGATGATCACAGACAGCTTCGGCCGTGCCTGGCGCCACGGGCAGTGCGATGTGGCGATCGGTTGCGCCGGCCTGAGGCCGCTCGACGATTGGCGCGGGCGCACCGACAGCGCCGGGATGGAGCTGCGCGCCACGTGGCTGGCGGTGGCAGACGCGATCGCCGCCACGGCAGACCTCGCGCGTGCCAAGGACTCGCGCGAGCCGGTCGTGATCCTCGACGGGCTGGAGCGGTTCGTCACCGAGGAGGACGGTCCCGGCGCGGTCGCGCTACTGCGCCCGTTGGACGAGGACCTCTTCCGTTAGACGGCGACCGGAAGGTCGTAGCGCCGCCGGATGTCGTACAGCGTCGTGCGCTCGGCCGCGGGCCGCCCCGCGGCGTGCGCGGCCGCCACGAGCTGCTCGGGCTCTAGGCGCGTGCCGTGGTAGGAGCCGGCGAGGCGGGAGATCGACTCCTCCATCAGCGTCCCCCCCAGGTCGTTGACGCCCCAGCGCAGCGACTCGGTTGCGGCATCCAACCCCATCTTCACCCACGAGGCCTGCACGCTGCGCACGCTGCGTCCGAGCGCCAAGCGGAAGACGGCCGTGTGCTTGAGGTTCTCCTCGCGCGAGATCTCCTCGACCCCGTGCGTGCGGCCGAGCAGCGTCTGGAAGGGGATGAAGGAGAGCGGCACGAACTCGGTGATGCCGCCGGTGCGCTCCTGCAGCTCGCGCACCACGCGCATGTGCTCGGCCAGCTCCCACGGCTCCTCGATGTGCCCGAACATGACGGTGGCCGTGGAGCGCAGCCCAGCCGCGTGGGAGGCTTCGATGATCTCCACCCAGCGGGCGACGGGCAGCTTGTTGGGGCTGATCCGTTCGCGCACGCCGTCGTGCAGCACCTCGGCGGCGGTGCCCGGCGTCGAGCCGAGGCCGGCGTCGCGGAGCCTCGCGAAGACCTCGCTCGGGGGCTCGCCCGAGATGTCGCACATGTGCGCGATCTCCATCGGCGAGTAGGCGTGCAGATGGATGTCCACCCCCTCGGCGGCCGCGGTGCGCTTGGCGAAGCGCAGCCAGCCGAGATAGTCCTCGAGGCTCCAATCGGGGTGGATGCCCGACTGGATGCACAGCTCGCTGGCGCCGAACGCCACCGCCTCGCGCACCCGCCGCGCGAACTCCCGCTCGTCGTGCTCGTAGGCGTCGGGGGAGCGCTTGCCCTGGCCGAAGCCGCAGAATGCGCACCCCACGGTGCAGACGTTGGACACGTTGATGTTGCGGTTGACGACGAACGTGACCGTCTCCCCCGCGAGCTCGGCGCGCAGCTCGTCGGCCGCCTCGCGCATTCCCTCGATCGCATCCGGCCGCGTCTCCGCGAACATCGCTGTCAGCTCCTCGGAACTCAGCGCCAGCCCGTCGCGCGCGCGCTCGGTCGCCCCCGCGACCAGGTCGGGGCGGATCGGCGGGGCGCCGCTCGCGGCGGGGTCGGTGCGGCCGGAGCCCCGGCGCGGGATGAAGCTCCAGAACTTGACCTTGATCGTGTCCATCACCGCCGGCGCCACCCACTCGGGGGCGATGTAGCGCGGGTAGACACACAGCCGCTCGGTCAGCGCCACCCCGTCGCGCTGCAGTTGCTTGCGCACCTGGTGGGGCGAGGGAAAGGGGTGCTCGGGGGAGATGTGGTCGCCGTTGGCCGACAGCCCGCCGAGGTCGGAGGCCCCCGTGGCCACCAGCTCCGGCCACCAGTCGGCGAGGTTGGGGGGGACCTGGATGCCAACGTCCGGCATCAGCCTCCGCGTCTCGGCGATCAAGCGCTTCATGTCCTCGATGCTCACCGGACAGGCCCACTCGGGCAGGGGAAGCTGTGGGTGCAGGCGCGCAGGGGGGGCGCCCTCGGCCTCGTCGCCGCCGGAGCCCTCCTCCACCGTGCCGACGCCCTCGTCTACCCCCGTGCGCCAGTACAGCCGCGCCGCCTCCTCCGCGATCTGCGCCGGCTCCTGGCCGTAGTAGCGCTGGTGGGGGACGAAGTTCTGCAGGATCACCTCCTGGATGTGGCCGTGCTCGGCGTGCACCGCCACGAGCGCTTCCAGCGAGGCGATGCGCTCCTCCTCGCTCTCGCCGATCCCGACCAGGATCCCCGAGGTGAACGGGATCCGCAGCTCGCCTGCCGCGCGGATCGTCTCCAGGCGCCGGGCCGGGTGCTTCGTCGGCGAGCCGGCGTGCACGGTGTCCATCAGCCGCTCGGAGATCGACTCCAGCATCAGCCCCTGCGAGGCCGTCACCTCGCGCAGCCGCGCCAGATCCTCGCGCGAGAGGACTCCCAGGTTGGTGTGCGGAAGGATGCCCCGCTCCAGCGCCCGCTCGCACGCCCACACGACGTAGGCGGTGAAGTCCTCGTGCCCGTACTCCCCCAAACGCCGCGCCACCTCGGCGTTGACCTCGGGCCGCTCCCCGGTGAGCACCAGCAGCTCCTTGACGCCGCGCCGCGCCGCCCCGTCGACGATCGCCAGCACCTCATCGGGCGCGTAGAGATGCGCCGTGTGCGTCGCAAACGCGCAGTACTTGCAGTAGCACTGGCACGTGCGCGAGAGCGACAGCGTCAGGTTGCGCGAGTAGGTGACCCTCCGCCGCATGTCCCGAGTGTATGCACTCGCGATCCGTCCGACCCGAGTCTTAGGTTTTGCGCATGTCCGAAGACACCCTTCGCCGCGCCGTGGCCGAGATGATCGGCGCCTTCACGCTCACGTTCATCGGCGCCGGCGCCGCATCGGCCGCCGGGGTCGTCGGCGATCCGACGCTGATCGGCGTGGCGATCGCCAACGGGCTGGCGATCGGCGTGATGGTGTGCGCGCTCGGGCACATCTCCGGCGGGCACTTCAACCCTGCCATCACCTTCGGCTTCCTGATCACCCGCAAAATCAAGCCCGCGCTCGCCGGCGTCTACTGGGTGGCGCAGTTCGGCGGCGCGGCGCTGGCGGCGCTGTTCGTCAAGCAGCTGCTGCCGCGAGCGACCACCGAAGCGGTGAAGCTCGGCGTGCCGGCTCTCGGCCACGGCGTCGACGCCGGCTCCGGCATGCTGCTGGAGGCCGTCCTCACCTTCTTCCTCGTGTTCGTCGTGTTCGGCGCCGCGGTGGACACGCGCGGGCCCTTCAACGCCGTCGCCGGCTTGGCGATCGGCCTGACGATCTCGATCGACGTGCTGTTCGGAGGCCCCTTCACCGGCGCCGCGATGAACCCGTCGCGCGCGTTCGGGCCGCAGCTGGTCGGCGACCACTGGTCGAACGGCTGGGTGTGGTACGCCGGCCCAGTCCTCGGCGCGTCGGTCGCAGCGCTGGTCTACCAGTTCCTGTATCTACGCAAGACCGAGCCCAAGCCCGAGCCACCGGCTCCCGCGAGCGCGCAGGCCGCACAGGCTTGACGGGACCCGCCGATGTGCGGGGCTGAGGCGTAGAAGGAAGTCCCTATGCTGGGCCGGTGGCCCAACCGCCCCGCATCTACCTCGCCCGCCACGGTCAGACCGCCTACAACGCCGAGGGCCGCTTCCAGGGCCAGGGCGAAGTGCCGCTCGACGCCACCGGCCGGGGGCAGGCACGGGAGCTGGCAGAGAAGGCCGCGGCGTACGAGTTCGCCGTGCTGTGGTGCAGCCCGCTGCTGCGCGCCCGCGAAACCGCGGACATCGTCGCGGGG
>JBEKYV010000362.1:0-4096 GCA_049510515.1 Solirubrobacteraceae bacterium
GGAGGATCAAAGGCGCTGAAGCTCGCTGGCAGCCAGCGCGGATCGACCGTGCGCGGGCAGGTCAAGGTGTCCCAGGCCGGCTCGGGCGGGCGGCTGGAAGTCGGCCTGTTTGCCGCAGGCACATCGCTGGCCAAGGCGGGGCACTCGGGGCAGGTGCGCGTCGGGCGGCTGGTGCGCTCGTCCCTGACGGCGGGCAGCGTGTCCTTCTCGGTGCCCCTGAGCGCGAAGGGCAAGGTCGCGCTGCGCCACCATCGGCGTCTGGCCTTGACAGTGAAGATCACGCTCACACCAGCACACGGTGCGGCGGTGACAGTCACTCGCGGCGTCGTCGTACACGCCTGAGCCAGTGGTGGTGCGGGTGTCCGCGTACCGTGCGCCAGCTCGCGCGGGTGCTCATGGTGGGGATGAGAGTGATGTTCGTGCGGTCCCGCGTGTGGGTGGGCGTGGCGCGGCTCGCCGTGACGGTGCAGATTGCCCTCGACGAGCTCATAGCTGGCGGAGAGCGGGAAATCTCCCCCGCCTGAGGCGGACAACCGATACCCGGCAGCCCTACAGCCCTCGCCCTTGAGGCCAAAGATGGCCGCATCGTATGCTCGGCCGTCCATCTTGTTCAAAAACGCGGCGACACGAGCGACGGTATCGACCACGAAAACGCGGTGGGCCACAGATCCGCGCTTCAGGCCGGTTGGAGCTTGCCCTCAGCCAGATCCTTCAGCCCTTGGCATACGCTCGGGCTCCCTCTGGCAAAACCGCCGATGAGCGGGCCGCAGACCGCTCACGTCCTGCGCACCGAGGAGAAGGGCACTGATGTCAACCTCGCTTCCTATCTCCTGCTCGACGCGTTCCGGGAAGACTGCGAGACGGCGATCGTCGTCTCCAACGACGCCGATTTGAAGACGCCCATCGAGATCGCCAAGAGCAAGCTGGACATCAGCGTCGGCGTGCTCAACCCGCATCCCCTCAAGCGAAGCAGCTTCGACCTGCAACCACCTTCTTCAAGCAGCTGCGCCGCGGACCGATCGCCGCCAGCCAGTTCCCGCGGGTCCTGAGCGACGCCCAAGGCAAGATTCCGCAAACCACGCGAAGATCAACTTCAACCAGTAGGCCAGCTCGTCGAACACGCTAACAAAGCACCACTAGAAGCTTTAGCCAAGGGCATGGGATTCGGTAAATCGACGAGGACACGCGCAGGAAGCACAATCGACTCTCCCGTGACAACTGCCTCACCTGTACGCAGCGAGGGAAGAATGTCGGCCAACCGTGCAACCGTATCCGGCAGCGCGGCGCGAGCGAGTCGCGAGCTTCGCGCTCAATCCATTTGCGAACGATGCAACGTCGTGCGACAGCACTCCGCCACACTACGGCATCGCGAGTATCAGCCACCACGACGATTTGAGCAAGGCGGCGCCATGCGAGCCTGAGCAATCCCCAGCGCAGCCGCGATGGCGAGGTTTAGCGGCCCCAGCGCTATGGTGGCTCCGCCCTCGCGGTGCGGGGACGCCTGTCGGAGGGCACGCTATACCGAGCCGACGGGCGTCCGGCGCCCCGTCCTGGGCGCTCCCCGATGCCGACTCGTCTTGGAGCGACCCAAGCCATGCTGTGTCTGGCCCTGAGCCGACTGGCACGCGGCGTCGCGGGCGAAAAGGCCCGTGCAGCTCGGCTTGCATCCCCGGCGAACTGCATAATGGGGTCATGATGGATCGAGCCCCCTTTGCCCGCCTGCGTCTGACTGGCGGTCGATTCGACGACCAGGGGATGCCGGTAGAGACCCTTGTCGAGCTTGCGCAGTACCGCGAGCTTGTGCTCGGCGTGGCTCGTGCGCAGTTCCTCCGCGAGCATCCCGAGCGTCAGCGTGTGCCGCGCGGGTTCTTCGACCGCCTCCAGCTACGGCTGCGAGCCGTGGAGGACGGGAGCGCTGTGCCGGTGCTGGAGCGCGTGGCGTTCCCGGGGACGCTGCTCGACGTCGATGACGACTTTACGCGCGCTCGCGACGCCATCGAGGACGCGGTGGCAGCGGCTGAGACCGACCAGCCACCGCCAAACGGATTCCCGCCAGAGGCATTGGTGCTGTTCAATCGCTTCGGCCAGACGCTCAGACCCGATGAGGCGATCGAGCTGCGACGGGGCTCCGCCGCAACTGGCCCGCGCTACACGGCTGATACACGACGAAAACTGCTTCTCAGCAAGAGGCGGACCTACCAGGAGGAGCTGCAAGGGATTGGCTGGATCTCCGAGGTCGATGGCAATGGGATGAGCTGCCGAATACGTCTGCGGATGGGACCTGCCACGCCGGTCCCTGCCCCCCTCGACGAGGTGACTTTCGGTCCTGTCAAGGACGTTCTGGAACCGAATGGCGAGGGGCCGCCGGTGCGGGTTTCTGGTGTCGGCGTATTCGACTCAGCGCAGCGGCTGATCCGGTTCGACTCAATCCACGACGTCGCTGTCCTCGATGACCCCGAGGACATCGTGAACCTCGACGATCGCCTTGATGAACTGGCCTCGCTGAAAGCCGGGTGGCTCGACGGAGAAGGTGTACGCCCAGATGCGCTTGTAATTGAACGCGCGCGGCGAATGCTGGCCGACCTGCTGACCTTCGAGGTGCCACGCCCGCGCGTCTTCGCCACTCCAGAGGGAGGCGTGCAGGCAGAGTGGACGGTCGGCGAGCACGAGATCAGCGTCACCTTCGAGCCAGACGGCAGGCTCTATGCAGTGTCGGTCAACCTCGCCTCCGGAGATGCTGAGGAACCGGAGCTGGCGGATGACCCGGCACAGATAGCTCAACTGTTGCGGGTGTCGTGACCGACGAATCGGCCGACGTCAGCGAGACGGAGTCGGCGCAACAGCTGCTGACGGACCCCGACGAAGCTTTATGCCGGCAGGTCCCTCCTGGATCGCGGATGGAGTGCCATCCAGCCAGGCGTTCAAGCCCACCAAGAAGGACGAGGGCATGTTGTCCGTCGCTCTCGGAAGCAAGATAACTCCAGAGGGGGCTTTCGTGCATCACACCCAGGTGCTCAAATGCGAGTCGGTGGGAACGTGGGCCGTGAGCGTTGCCGAGACTACCGAAGCGGGGCTACGCAGCTACGAGCAACCTCTCGATGACAGCCCGGCCCACGGATTCATCGACTTTCGCGGGCTCGGGCGCGGCCAAATCGAGGCCAAGGCCAAGCTCCTCCTCGGCAAGGCTCGCCATCGAGGTCGCCTGTACCCGCCGCCGTAACACTCGACGGGCGGCGATGCCGGCTACACCCGTATCTCGATCCCCGAGGCAACAAACGAGGGTTCGACCCCACTTGATCCCGCGAACCCCGGCAAGTTCTCCTCCTCGCTGGTGGCTGGTCTGGCGATGCTGAGGTGCTTCACCTCCGAGCACCCGGTGCGCGGCATCGCGGAAATGGCCGACGCGCTGGACATGGGGCGCTCGACGGGATGCCGGTGCGCCGGATCGCCCACGCGCCTCTGCGGGAGCTGAGGGCGCGAACCGGGCGCACTGCCAGCTTGGCGGTGCTGTGGGGTACCGAGGTTGCCTACATCGACCGCTGGCATGGTTCTCTCCAAGGGCAGCACGTGGTCGATGGGGGCATCGGGCTGGGCACTCGCATGCCGGTCCACTGCTCCGCCGCGGGCAAGGCGCTCCTTGCTCGCCTGCCTGCGGCGGAGCAGCAAGCGCTGATCACGGAGCTGCGCCTCACGCGGCGCACCCCCAAGACGATCACCGCCAAGACCGCCCTGCGAGCCGAGCTCGAGCGGATCGTCGCGCAGGGCGGCGTGGCGATCGAGGACGAAGAGCTCTCAGCCTGCCGGCGAGCAATCGCCATCGCGGTGATGGACCCGGAGGGCCGACCGGTCGCGGCGGTCGAGCTGGCGGCTCCGGCGCAGGCGTACACCGGCAACGCACTGCCGGCCGAACTTCGCCAGAAAGTCATCGCCACGGCTCAGCGCATCGCCTCGGCTCTGCAACGACGGTCGTGGTGTCGAAGGCACACAACTGATGCAGGAGATCTGGAGATCAGAGGCGGGCATTTGGGTGGCATCCGCGCGGCGCGACGCGGGATTTCGCCACCTGGAACTGCGTCGAACGCCGGCGGCGCGTCGA
>JBEKYV010000363.1:0-4079 GCA_049510515.1 Solirubrobacteraceae bacterium
GAGCCGACCCCTCCCGGGTACCGGCAACCAATCCCAACGACCGCGACCGGCTCAACACTCGCCACAGCCGCCAGCGTCAACCTCGCCCGCAGCCCGCCGGTGGCGCCGCTGATCTGCTGGGTGGCGGTGAACGTAGCGAGCAGGTGGTCGGCGAGCGCCTTGGGGGTTGGGTGGTCGAAGATCAGCGTTGGTGGCAGTCGCAGGCCGCTCGCGGACGCCAAGCGATCGGAGAGCTGCACGCCGGCGAGCGAGTCAAAGCCGAGATCCTTGAACGGCCGCCGGGGCGCTAGCGCCTGTGCGTCGCTGTGGCCGATCACCGCGGCCGCCTCGCTGCAAACGAGCTGCAGGAGCGCTGCTTGGCGGGCGCTGGCGTCAAGCGCGGCGAGCGAGTGCGCAAGCGGCGCGGGCTGGTCGCTGGCCGGGGGGCCTTGGAGAGCTCTCTGGACCTGCGGCAGTTCGCTGATCAGCGGCCGGCGGCGGACTGCGGCGAACAGCGGCGCGTAGCGCTCCCAGTCGAGGTTGGCGAGCACCGCTGTGTCCTCGTCGTCGTCGAGCAGTCGCTGCAGCGCCTCGAGCGCCGCTTCGACGGGCAGCTCGCTGACTCCCTGATCGCGCAGCCGCTCGCGCGAGCGGCTGGCCATCCCCGGTCCCTCCCATGCGCCCCATGCAACCGAGGTCGCGGTCAAGCCGAGGCCGCGGCGGTGCTCGGCGAGGGCGTCGAGGAACGCGTTTGCTGCGGCGTAGGAGCCTTGGCGGCTTGAGCCGAGCGTCCCGGCGATCGAGGAGCACAACACGAACGCCGACAGTTGATGGTGCTGGGTGAGTTCGTGCAGGTGCAGCGCGCCGCGCGCCTTCGCCACCAGGGCATCGGTGAGCAGCGCCGGTGTCAGCGCGGCGATCGTCTGCTCGGCGAGCAGCCCGGCGGCGTGGAAAACCGCCGAGAGCGGGCGCTGCTCGGGGATCGCGTCGAGCAGGCGCTTTAGCTGCTGGCGCTGTGAGACATCGCAGGCGGCGACGGTGACCTCCGCGCCCAGGCGGCGCAGCTCGCCCTCAAGCTCGAGCGCGCCGGGTGCGGCGGGGCCCTGGCGGCTTGCCAACAGGAGGTGCTGGGCGCCGTGGCGTGCGAGCCATTGCGCGAGATGACCTCCCAGCGCGCCGGTCCCCCCGGTCACCAGCACCGTTCCGTGCGCCCTGAAGGTTCGCTGGGCGGCGCCGCTGGGGGCGTGCGCGAGGCGCCGCATGAGCACTCCGCCACCGCGGATCGCGACCTGATCCTCCTCGCCGTCGGCCAGCAGTGCGCACAAGCGCTCAAGCGAGCGCGCGTCTGGGTCGTGCGGCAGGTCAACAAGGCCGCCCCAGCGCTCGGGCTGCTCCAAGGCCAGCACGCGGCCCAACCCCCAGACCATCGCTTGCGCTGGATTTGGCAGGAGGTCTGAGGGCTCGGCCCGCACGGCGCCTTTGGTTGCCAGCCACACGGGTGCTTCCAGCTGCGCGTCCGAGAGCGCTTGGAGGAGCGCCAGCGTTGCCGCCAGGCCGCCGCTGGGGTCGCTGCAAAACGCGGGCTCGCGCTCGGCGAGCGCCAGCAGCGACAGCACGCCGCAGGGCGGTGTGTCGGTGCTCGCTTGGCGCAGGCGCGCGGTGAGTGTGTCGCGCTCGGCGCTGGCGGGGTCGATCGCGACGGGCAGTGAGCGCGCGCCGGAGCGGGTGAGAGCTTCGAGCAGCGACTGGGTCAGTGCGTCGCCTTGCATCTGCTCTGGTAGGAGCACGAGCCAGTCACCGTTCAGCGCGCTCGGCTGGCTGTCAGGGTGTGGCTTCCACCGAACCCGGTAGCGCCAGCTGTCGGGAGTTTGGGCGGCTGCCCGAGTCGGTGGCGTGTTGCGATCAAGCCAGTAGCGCTCGCGCTGGAAGGGATAGCTCGGCAGTGCGGTGGTGCGCGCGTCGGCGCGGTTGAACAGCCGCGCCCAGTCGACCTCCGCGCCGCGAACCCAGATTTCAGCCAATGCCGTCAGCAGCGAGCGATCCTCGGTGACCCGGTGGCGCAGTGCCGCTGTCACCGCAACGGGTTGCTCGGCCTCTGAAGCTACGTCGGCCAGGCCCTCGCGCACGATCGCGCCGAGTGTTCCCTGCCCGCCGAGCTCAAGAAAGCTGCGCACCCCGCGCTGATACAGCCAGCGCAAGCCGTCGCCGAAGCGGACTGTCTCGCGCGCCTGGCGAGTCCAGTAGTCGGGGTCGCACAGCTGCTCGGCGCTCGCGCGGCCTGTGAGATTGCAGACCAGCGGAATCGTGGGCTGCGAGAAGCGCACGCTGCGTGCGGTGGCGGCAAATTGGTTGAGCATCGGCTCCATGTGGGGTGAGTGGAACGCGTGGCTGACGAGCAGGCGTTTGGTCTTGCGACCGCGCTGCTCCCACTCGTTGGCCAGCTCGCTGACGAGGTCCTCATCGCCTGAGAGCACGACCGAGGAGGGGCCGTTTACGGCGGCCAGCGACACGTGTCGCTCGCGCCCTGCGATCGACGCCAGGATCTCCTCCTCGGAAGCCTGCACGGACACCATCGCGCCGCCCGCGGGCAGCGCCCCCATCAGCATGCCGCGGGCCGCAACCAGGCGGCAGCCGTCCTCCAGCGAGAACACGCCAGCGACATGGGCTGCGGCCAACTCACCGATCGAGTGGCCCGCCAGATAATCGGCGCGCACGCCGAGGCTCTCGAGCAGGCGAAACAGCGCGACCTCCAGCGCGAAAAGCGCGGCCTGGGTGAACTTTGTTTGATCGAGCAAACCGTTCGCCTGCCGCTTTGAGCGTCCTGGTGCGCTGGTGCTGAAGAGCAGCGCACGCAACGACACGCCGTCAAGTGCCGGGTCGAGATAAAGGCACGCCGCATCAAAGGCGGAGCGAAACGCTGGGAACGCGTCGTAGAGCTCACGGCCCATCCCTAAGCGTTGCGCGCCCTGCCCGGTGAACAGCAGCGCGAGCCGTCCGCCTTCGGTTGCGCTGCCCTCGATCAGCCCGGGCGCTCGCTCGCCTCGCTCAAGCGCCGCGAGAAGCTTCAGCAGCTCGAAGCGGTCGGACCCGACCGCGACCGCGCGGTCCTCCAGGCTCGCGCGGGCTGCGGCGAGCGAGAGGCCGACGTCGGCGACGCGCAGCGCCGCGTCGGACTGCCCGCGGGCGTGCAGGCGCTTGGCCTGTGCGCGCAGGGCCGTGCCCCCCCGGGCCGAGACAATCCACGGTTGGGCACTGCCGACGGTTTCCGGGGGAGCATCGGCCGGGGACTGCGGCGCCGCCGGGGGCTTTGCTGTTGGCGGCGCTTCCTCGAGGATGACGTGGGCGTTGGTCCCGCTGATCCCGAACGAGGACACCGCGGCGCGGCGCGGGCGCTGACCGCGCGGCCATGGTGTGTGGTCCTTCAGCAGCGATATCGCGCCGCTTGACCAGTCCACTTGGCTTGAGGGTTTGTCGAGGTGCAGCGTTCGCGGGAGCTCGCCGTGGCGCAGCGCCATCACGATCTTGATCAGCCCGGCGATCCCTGCTGCAGCTTGGCTGTGGCCAATGTTGGACTTGATCGAACCGACCAGCAGCGGCGTCTGCTCTGCGCGGTCGTGCCCGTAGGTGGCAAGCAGCGCCTGTGCCTCGATCGGGTCGCCCAAAGCGGTGCCGGTGCCGTGCGCCTCGACCGCGTCGACGTCGTCGGCTGAGAGGCCTGCGTCGGTGAGCGCGCGGTGAATCAGACGTTGTTGGGAGAGGCCATTGGGTGCTGTGAGGCCGTTGCTTGCCCCGTCTTGGTTGATCGCGCTGCCGCGCACAACTGCCAGCACCTGGCGACCGTTGCGCTGCGCGTCGCAGAGTCGCTCGAGGACAACCACGCCAACGCCCTCACTCCAAGCGGTCCCGTCCGCCGCCTGCGCGAACGGCTTGCAGCGGGCGTCGCGTGCGAGTCCGCGCTGGCGGCTGAACTCGACGAACATCCCGGGGTTGGCCATCACCGCGACACCGCCAACGAGCGCGAGTGAGCAATCGCCGCCGCGCAGCGCTTGGCTGGCGAGGTGCAGTGCGACGAGCGATGATGAGCAGGCTGTGTCAACGCT
>JBEKYV010000364.1:0-4073 GCA_049510515.1 Solirubrobacteraceae bacterium
CGCGAGGAGGCGGCGCCGTGACCGGTCGCCTTATGGCCGGCATTCCCCCGGTCACCACCCCGGCTCGCGGCTCGGTGGTGTGCCCGATCGGCGTGACCCGCGCCGTGGTGGGTGGGAACGCCTGCTTGCGCGTCGCCTCTGGCCTGCGGCGAGGTCGTCGCGACCTTGGTAGGGGTTAGGGCAGTCGTCGGCATCGCGGCGGCGCTGGGTGCGCTCGACACGAGGGCCGCGGCCGGCGTGGCAGCGGTTGGGGCCGGCGCCGGGGAGGTGGTTGGGGAGGTGGTTGGGGAGGTGGTTGGGGAGGTGGTCGAAGATGACGTGGTCGACGAGGTGGAGCCGCTGGAGGAGCCCGAGCTCGAGCCCCCCGCGGACGTGCCCTGCGACTGGCGTTCTGCGCTGTGTCGTTCGTGACTGTTGGTGCGCTGCTGCGTCCCAGCCTGCGCTTCGTGCTGCCCACCACTGCCCCCGCGCCGTTCGCGGTCTCCTTGCGCTTTCGCTGCCCCGGTTGCCCGTCTACCGGCCGTGCCGCGGGCCTGCTCGTGCCCGCCCTGCTGTGCACGCCCACCGGCTTGCGGCTGCGTCTGCGCTTCCGTTTGCTGCGTCTGCGTTTCGGCCCCCTGGCCCTGCGGCTGCCCGCTCTGCTGTTCGCCACCGGCCTGCCGTTCGCCACCGGCCTGCTGTTCGCCACCGCCCCGGCCGTGCGAGCGTTCGTGGCCGCCCCGCGGTTCAGAGTCTCGGCAGCCTGCTGGGAATGGCCGCCCCCCTGCCCACGGGCTTCCGGGTGGGCGGCGGCGATCGGGGCGTCTGCGATCGGGATATACGTCAGCGCAAGCGCACACCCGACCGCGACCGCGCCGCACTGTCTGCGCCGGCTAGCCAAGCGGCGCGTCATGTTCCCGCGCGCTTGCGAGTGCCTCGTCGAGCGAGGGGAAGATCGTGAAGACACCGTCCATCCCGGAGAACTCGAAAATCTGCAGAACGTCGCTCTCGGGGCAGACGATCGCCAGCCGCTCGCCGGCATCGAGCCCTCTTTTGACCCCGACCAGCACGCCCAGCGCGGTCGAGTCCATGAAGTTGGTCCGCGACAGGTCGATAACCAGCAGGCTGTGCCCGGCCCCCAGCGCGTCGAGCAGCATCCACTTCAGACGGGGGGCGGTCGAGAGGTCGAGCTCGCCCTCGACCTCGATCACGCAGGTCTGCTCGTCGAGCGGGCGCTGCATGATCTCGAACGACGTCGCAGCTGCCGTCCGCGCCCCGGAAGTCGGGGGCTGTAAACGGGTGGATATCTCGGCCGAACCTGGCATCGTGGCCTCCTTCACGCAGGGGTGGTGGGTCACGAGCGCGACGTCGTCCATACGTTCCCGCGCGTGTGTGCGTGATTTCGGCCGCCGGCCGCTGGTCTTGATGGCGGGGCGGGATGATCGAACAAGCGTCCAGTCCGCGTGAGGTGTGCATATAAGTTTTTGCGCCCCAACCAGCAACTGGACCTCTTACAGTCGCCGTCCGGCCGCTGCCCACAGGACCAGTTGCTGGTTAGAGGGCAAAAGTTAAGACAACTCCACAGCGCCTGTTGCTGGTTGGAGGGGAAAAGTTAAGACGCGCTCCACAGCGCCTGGTCCTCCTCACCCAGCCGCCACACCCCGACGGCCAGCCCGTAGCCGCGAGCGATCGAGATGCGGGCGAGGATTGCGCGCGCGCTCATGTACCAGACGCGATGGGACACGCCATCCCGGACGTAGTTGAAGGTCGCCTCACCCGATGCGGCAGCCCACACCGGCGCAATGCCGGCCGACTGAGCAAGCGCGAGCACGCCGGCATACTGCAAGGCGGTAGCCCGGGAATGTCCCGCCCAGTCGAGCCCATACATCGGCACCCCGAGCACGAAGCGCTGGGCGTGCGGCAGCGAGGCCACATAGCGGGCGACGCCCCGCACGAACGAGAGCGGGGCGATCGGCCCAGGCCCCGAGCCTTCCCAGTGGGGCCCCCACGCCATCACAAATACGGTGTCGGCGGCAGCTGCAAGCGCGCGGTCGTTGTAGAAGCCGCTCGCGGGGCGGGGAGTAGGTTCGCGCGTGACGCCGACCACGTCGACGGCCAGCTTGCGCCCCGCTGTGTGCAACCTCGTCGCGAGCGCCGCGACGAACGCGGTCAGCGCACCCCGGTCGCGGGCGCCGTCGTTCTCGAGATCGAGGTTGAGCCCGGCGTATGAGGGATCCTCCGCGAGGCCCACCAGCCGCGCGAACACCCGCGCGCGCAGGGCCGGCTGGGTGAGGATGCGGTGCACGAGCGCCCCGTTTTGGCAGCTGAAGCGCGGCATCTCGACCAGCGCGTGCGCGGCGGCGTAGGCATCGACTTCGGCGTCGGCGGCGCCCGTCACTTCACCGCCGGGAGAGCATTCGAAGTCAGTCGGGTACACCACCCCGATCGCCCCAACGTGTGTCTGCAGATCGGCGAACGAGTCCGGGGCGCTGGTGAGCAGAAACGCCTGGAGTTGTTGAGCGGCCGCCGTCGCGGGAACCAGCAGTACCACTGCGACGCACACCAGGACCAGGCGGAGCGTCACGGGAACATGGTGGTGCGCCTCAGCCACCCAGCTGCGGCAGTTCCCAGATGGACTGGTCCTCGCTGCCGAGGTGCCACAGCCCGATCCCGAGACCAAGCGATTCGGCGAGCTGCGCGCGCACGCCGAGCGACTGCTGGTCGGTGTACCACACGTCGTGGTGCACTCCGCTTGAGTCGGTGTAGGAGAAGTGCGGTTCGGCCGCTGTCGGTTCCCATTCGCTCAGCGCCCCAAACTCGCCCTGCTCCGCCGTCACGTTGTTGAACTCCAGCGGCGTGGCGGGGTTGGCGGAGCCGCCGCCGTTGGGCCAGTCCAGCCCGTACATCGGCATCCCGAGGACAAACTTGCTCTTGTTGGGCATCGTCGCGGTGTAGTCGGCGACCTTCGTAAACCACGGCAGTTCGGCCAGCCCACCGGGCGTGGAGGTCGTCCAGTGCAGGCCCCAGTCGAGCACGAAGATGTAGTCGGAGGGGACAGACAGGGCAGCGTCGTTGTACATCGCGGCGCGGCCGGTGGTGACGTTGTAGTACTTGGCGGTGACCACCGTGGACAATTTGTCCCCGATCGAGTGCAGCCGCGCGGCGAGCGCGGTGATCCAGGCGGTGAAGGGTTCGCGCTCGGCCGGCGGGGCGCCCTCGAAGTCGACCTGGATGCCCGCATAGCCGTTGCTTTCGCATAGCGAGGCCAGCTGGTTGATCATCGCCTGCCCCGCCGCCGGTTCATTGAGGATCTGATCCTCGTCGGTCGGGTTCTGACAGTTCAGGCGCGGCATCACCGCGACCTGGCGGGCGCGCGCCCAGCCGGTGACCAGCGGCCAGTCGCTGCCGGTGACGGTGCCGCCCGGTCCGCAGTTGAAGTACGTGGGGTACACCACGCCGATCTGCTGGTAGTGAGCCTCGAGGTCGAAGAAGCTCTGGTCGGTCGAGGCCAGCAGAAAGGCCTGCACGTTGCCGTGCGTGGGCGGCGGGTCTGAGGTTTCGATGCTCAGCGGAGCGGTGGGAGCGCTGATCGCCCCCAGCGAGTCCACCGCGACGACGGTGATCCTGTAGCTGGTGGAAGGCGCCAGCTCGGCGAGCGCGATTTCCGGCGCGGACACCTGGCCGACGGGGATTTCGTTGCGGAACACGCGATAGCCGACGATGTTGCCGCTCACCGGTGTGGAGGGCGACCAGGCGAGTACGGCGGAGGAGGCGCTCACTTCGGTGCTGTGCAGATCGCCCGGCGTGGAGGGCGGGGTGTGGGTGGTGAACACCGCCACTTCGGGCGCGGGCGCGCTGAGGTAGCCGTAGGAGTCAAGCGCGCGCACGGTGAAGGTGTAGTGGCGCTCGGAGGCGAGCGTGACCGTCGTGACCTGGCCGTTGACCACGCCCTCGGGGACGCCATTCTCGAACAGGAGATAGCCGACCAGGCGCGCACCATTCGCGGCACCCGCCTGCCAGGAGAGCGTGGCGGAGGTGTCGGTGACCCGCTCGGCGGAGATCAGCGCGGGCCCCTGCGGCGGGGTGTGGGTGGT
>JBEKYV010000365.1:0-4071 GCA_049510515.1 Solirubrobacteraceae bacterium
AGAGAGGTCGAATGCTCGTCGCTGCAGATGCTGCCGGGGTTGGCTCGACGGGCGCTGGATCTGACTGACGTGGTGTGCTGGGCTGCGCTTGAGCAGGGAGATTTTGGCGGCTTTCTCGATTGTGCGAGAACCGCCGTTGCGCTTGGCGAGTTTATGGCCAGCGCCCGCCTGTTGTCGGAGTAGGCGGCGCTCGAGTCGCTCTCCCCGTGCGGTTTGTCAGATCGTTGTCGGGGCCGCTGGACGAGCCTATTCGGCGTGCCCGAACACTGCGAGCTCTTTCTTCTCGGCTTCTGAGAGCTCGCGCGGGCTCTCGCCGCGGGCCAGCTTCTCGCTCTGGACGTGGTGGCGGATGTCATCCACGATCTCGGAGTTAGCGAGCGTGGTGGTATCCCCAACATCGGCAAAGTTCGAGATCGCAGCGATCACCCGGCGCATGATCTTCCCCGAGCGGGTCTTTGGCATGTCAGAGACGATCCACACGTTCTTGGGCCGCGCGATCTTCCCGATCTCGGTGTCGATCGCGTCGCTGACCTTCTGCTCGATCTCCTTGCTGGGCTCAAACCCGGGCTTAAGCGAGACGTAGACCTCGACGACCTTGCCGCGGACCTCGTCGATGACGGGAACCGCGGCCGCCTCGGCGATCTCCTCGACGGTGATGCTCGCCGACTCGATCTCCTTGGTTCCGAGCCGATGCCCGGCGACGTTGATCACGTCATCGACGCGACCCAGGATCCTGAAGTAGCCGTCGGCCGCGTCAACGGCGCCGTCGCCGGCGAAGTACGGCCAGTCGCGCCAGTCCTGGCTGTCCTTGTCGCGGTTGTACTTGGCGTAGTAGGTCTCGACGAATCGCTCAGGCTGGCCCCAGATCGTCTGAAAGATCCCGGGCCACGGGTTGCGGATGCAGATGTTGCCCGCCTTGCCGCTCCCCTTCTCGACAACCTCACCGAGCTCGTCAAAGATCACCGGGTAGACGCCGAGCACCCCCGGCCCGCAGCTGCCGGGCTTCATCGGCTGCAGCGCCGGCAGCGTGCTGCCCAAAAAGCCGCCGTTCTCAGTCTGCCACCACGTGTCGACGATCGCCGCCTCGCCCTTACCCACGAAGTGGTAGTACCAGCGCCACACGTCCGGTTCGATCGGCTCGCCGACCGTCGTCATGTGCTTGAAGTGGTAGTCATACTTGGCCGGCTCGTCCGGTCCCAGTTTGCGCAGCATCCGGATCGTCGTCGGCGCGGTATGGAAAATGTTGACACCGAGCTGCTGCGCGATCCTCCACGGCCGCCCCGCATCCGGGTAGGTCGGAACACCCTCATACATCACGCTCGTCGTCCCCAACGACAGCGGCCCGTAGACAATGTAGGAGTGGCCGGTGATCCAGCCGATGTCAGCAAAGCACCAATACGTGTCGTCGGGATGAATGTCCTGGTAGTACCTCGACGTCCCGGTGACATACGACAGGTAGCCCCCAGTCGAGTGCTCACAGCCCTTCGGCCGGCCCGTCGTCCCGCTCGTGTACATCAAAAACAACGGCGCCTCGGCAGGCATCGACACCGGCTCCACCGTCTTGCCCCGGTAATCCTCGAGCAGCTCATCGACAAAGAAGTCGCGCCCCTCGACCATCGGGCTCTCCGAGTGATACTCGCCCGCGTGCCGGCGCCACACCAGCACCTTCTCGATCTCGACGCCCTCCTCGCGCGCCGCCGCGAGCGCAGCGTCGGCCTTTGACTTGTGGTCGATCAGCTCGCCGTTGCGGTAATAGGCGTCAATCGTGACCAGGATCTTGCTCTGCGAGTCCGCGATCCGATGCCCACACGCGGTACCGCTAAACCCGCCGAACACCTCCGAGTGGATCACCCCCAGCCGAGCGCAGGCGAGCATCGACACCGGCAGCTCAGGCAGCATCGGCAGATGAAACGTGACCCGATCGCCGGTCCTCGCGCCACCAAAGTCCTGCAGCAGCGCAGCGAACTCGTTGATCCGGCGATGCAGATCCTCGTAGGTGATCTCCTGGGTCGCCTCGTCCTCGGGCTCGGGCACCCAGATCAACGCGTTCCTGGCGCCCCGAGACTCGAGGTGGCGGTCAACACAGTTCACGCACGCGTTGAGCCGCCCACCGACCCACCACTTCCAAAACGGCGGATTGCTCGCGTCCAAAATCGTGTCCCACTTACGATCCCAAGCAAGCATCTCCGCGTACTCCGTAAAGCACTCCGGGAAATGCCGCTCGCTGAAGCGCTCAAGGATCGCGGGATCGTTCGCGTTGGCCTGCGCGACGAACGCCGCCGGCGGCTCGATGTACTCCTCCTCCCGCCAGTGAACCGCGATCTGCGCCTCCGACGTCGCAGCCCCAGCAACCTCTGCCGCCGACGGACGTGTCTGGTCTCCTACTCCCATTGCTCAACCCTCCACTCAAAGACCGACCCTCTGAATAACTACCAGCTGGTGGATGCAAAACCGATTGTGGACGCGACGGCAAGATCCGCCAACACCACAACCACTCTCAGTTAGTCGTCACCGCCTCGGGGCGGATCGTGTTGGGACGCTTCTACACCGCCACGACAGGCTCGTCACCCGATTAACGGCGCAGTCTTGCCGTGCAGTACTACGGTGATTGAGCAACGGACGCCATCAACTCGGCTGCGGCATGGACCATATTGAGTCGGTCACCAACCTAACTCGATCGTCTTGGTTTAGGGTGTTGAGCAGGGATTATGTGGGCCGCGGCGAAGTTCGCGATTGTCGTGGCTGCCGGCGCCGGGATCGTTTGTAGGTCGCTGCCGGTCGTCCCCCTCTTCGGATGAAGGGTAGGGGTGACGCGGACGTGGCGAGACGCGTGTCGCGTGCTTGATCTGAAGTCGTGGTGCGGGCCGGCCATTCTGGGCCTCTCAACTCAACCTGCGGGTTGAGATCTGAGATCAACCCGTGGTTCAACCCTCGGGCCGACGACACGCGGCCGTCGCGAGCCGATCATGACGGCCATGAGAACTACCGACTACCTCATCAACGCAGTGTTTGTCCTGATCGTCTTTCGTCAGGCCCACGAGCGAGAGCTCGACCGTCGCAGCGTCATCATTCCGCTGGCGATCATCGCCTACGTCGCGCAGCTGTACGTGCATTCGATCCCGACCTCCGGCAATGACCTCGTGCTGGTCGCCGCACTCGGGACCGTCGGCCTCACACTCGGTGTCGCCAGCGGCTTTGCCACCCATGTCCGTGCCGGCGAGAATGGTCTCGCCGTCGCCCGCGTCGGCTGGATTGCCGGCGCGCTTTTGATCGCCGGGATCGGCTCGCGGATGGTGTTCGCGTTCGCCATCTCTCATGGCGCGCGCCACGCGATCGCCAGCTTCAGCTACGGCCACCAGATCGGCGCCGGCGCCTGGCCGGTGGCGCTGGTGTTGATGGCGCTGCTTGAGGTCAGCACCCGGATCGCGATCGTCCAGGTCCGCGGCCGCCGCGCGATGCAGGCCAGCGCCACCATGATGGCTGCCGCGGCATGAGCACCAACGCTCCCAGATCACAGCCCCCGGCCTGCCACCCGCGGGCCGCCTGGCGTTCTATCGTCCGCACTGCGGTGACCGATTCACAGGCAGCGTCAGCGCCTACCAGCGAGCGGGTCGCGGAGGCTCGGGCGCGTGCTGCGGAGCGTTTGTATCGTCAGCGACAGACGCTGCGTCCGCTGGGCTGGGCGGTGATCCTGGTGGTGGTGCTCGGCAGCGCCAACAGCGACCCGGTCCCTGGAGTGCACGGCAAGGCGCTGGCCGTGACGCTCGCGCTGGGCGTCTTCGTCGTGACGCTCGCCATCGTGATCCGCGACAACTTCCCCGCGCGCAGCCTCGGGCGTCAGGCGGCCGTGATCGCGGTGATGGGCGCCGCGGGCGTCGCGATCGCCGGGCTGCAGATCAAGGGAGCGACCGGGATCGCGGCCGCGGTCGCGGTGTTCATGGCGGTCACCCGGCTGCCGCTTTACGCCGGCGTCGCGATCGCTGGCGGGGTGACCGTCGCGCTCGGCGCGGTGACGGCGGTCGCCGGGAGTTCCTCCTCAGCCGTCGCCGCCGAGATGCTGGTGACCGTGCT
>JBEKYV010000366.1:0-4062 GCA_049510515.1 Solirubrobacteraceae bacterium
GATGAGCTCGTGATCGCGGCCGGCGCGGGCGAGGTCCCGGAGGGTCTGGTCGGTCAGCGGATGCCGCTCGCCGGCTCTTTCGCCGAGCAGGCCATTCGCGTTCGTGGGGCTGTGCGGGTCGAGGATGAAGTGAGCCGGGCGCGCTTCAACGAGGTCGGTGTCGGCCGGCTCGGTATCACCGCCGACGCCGGGCTCGTGGTCCCGTTGTTGTTCCGTGAGCGGGCGTTCGGCGCACTGATCGCGCTCGACCCGCTGGCCGATGGTCCAATGTTCTCGGATGAGAACGCTCGCTTGTTGGAGGCGTTCGCGACGAGTGCGGCGACTGCTGTCGCGGTCGCGCAGACGGTGGCCGCGGACATCGAGCGGCTCGCGTCGGTGGTGCGCTCCTCCCCCGATGCGATCGTCACGATCGACGAGCACGGGGTAATCACCAGCTGGAACCCCGGCGCGGAGGAAATCTACGGTTACACGGCCGCGGAGACGGTGGGCCGCCCGGGGGCGGAGGTAAGCGCGATGGTCGTGGCGCCCGGCGGCGAGGAGGACGTCAGCATCCTGCCCCGCGTGCTCGCCGGGGAGGTCGTAAAACACCACGAGACCACGCGTGTGCGCAAGGACGGCACCGCGGTGGAGATATCCCTCAGCGTTGCCGCGATCCGCGACCCCTACGGTCGCCTCACGGGTGTCGCGTCCGTCGCGCGCGATGTCACCGAGTACCGCCAGACACAGCGAATCCTTGCGCAGACCGAGCGCTTGGAGAGCATCGGGCAGCTCGCTGGTGGGGTTGCGCACGACATGAACAACCTGCTGACGATCATCCTCAACCACCATCGCTTCGCGCTCGACCGGCTCTCCTCCCAGGATCCCGCCAGCAGCGAGATCACCGAGGCCCAGGGTGCCGCCGAGCGCGCCGCGACGCTCGTGCGCCAACTCCTGCTGTTCGCTCGCGAGGAAGCAACGAAGACCGAGACGCTCGACCTGAACGAGATCGTCGGCGGGCTGCTGGGGATGCTCACGCGAACGCTCGGCGAGCACATCACGGTGCGCACCGACTTCGTGCCGAGCCCCCGGCCGGTCTGCGCGGATCACGGCCAGGTCGAGCAGGTGATCGTCAACCTCGCGGTCAACGCACGTGACGCGATGCCCGAGGGAGGGACCCTGACGATCGCGACCAGCAACGTAACGCTCGATGGGCAGCAGTTGGCGGCGCACGCGGGAATGAGCGAGCCGGGGGAGTATCTCTGCCTGTCGGTGAGCGATACGGGCAGCGGCATGGCCCCGGAGGTGATCGCCAAAGCGCTCGACCCGTTCTTCACGACCAAGCCCGCGGGCGAGGGTACCGGCCTCGGCCTGGCAAGCGTCTACGGCATCCTGCGCAAAGCCGGCGGGCACCTACACATCGCATCCGAACCCGGAGCGGGCACCACGATCGAGACCTACTGGCCTGTAGGCGAACTCGCCGAGGAGGCCCCTCCTGTGGAGCAGCCACAGGAGCCCTCGCCGCAGCGGGTTGCGGCCGGCGAGAGAATTCTGCTGGTCGAGGACGAGCAGTCACTGCGCCGGCTGACGGTACGCATGCTGCAAGAGCACGGCTACGAAGTGCTGGAGGTGAGCAGCCCGAGGGAAGCCCAGGCGATCGCTGAGCGTCGCGGGGAGCGCATCGACCTGCTGGTCACCGATGTCGTCATGCCAGAGATACACGGGATCCAGCTCGCTGCACAGATACGAGCCGCGCGCCCCCGGCTTCCCGTTCTATACACCTCCGGCTACATGCCCAACCCCGACGAATTACCGGCCGGCGCCGCCTTCCTCGCAAAGCCGTTCAGCCGCGAGCAGCTTTTGGCAGCCGTCGCGAACGCGCTTGACACTCAGCAGGCAGCGACAGGATAAGCGGTTACCCGCTCGTCGCAGTCGGGTGATGGCTTAATGTATTAGGAGGATTCGCGGCAGGTATGAGTACCGCGACGACCGACCCATAATGGTTC
The DNA here is from genome assembly GCA_049510515.1 of Solirubrobacteraceae bacterium. GTDB lineage: Bacteria > Actinomycetota > Thermoleophilia > Solirubrobacterales > Solirubrobacteraceae > Palsa-744. The sequence goes on from JBEKYV010000366.1 coordinate 1,983, forward strand.
ATGGGTAATGGGCTTGGGGTTGTAGACGCACACTCAAGCAGCAACGGCGCTATCCGGATATCGGGCCGGTAGACCGTGCAACGGACCGGGTCGCGCAGGACATGCACTTGAAGCTCGCCGTGCTGCCACTCGCCGATGGCGTCCACGAATGGTTGGCGCTCAGGGTGGCGACCCTGGCTGAGGAGATGCACCTCGAGCCCGGGCCCGACGAGTGCGCGAACGGGATAGGCCATTTAGTAAATAATCCATTGTATGCGAGTATTTGGTCTAATGGAATATCTGCGGGGGTGGTGTTATGCTGGGCATTCTCTGAGGTATGGACGCTTCGAGGCTTACCCGCGTTTGGCTTGGCGCTCTGGCAGTGGCCTCGTCGCTGATGCTGTTCGCGCCTGTTGCGGCGTCTGCGAAGACTCAGCATCCCGGTGGCCACGGCCGGCATCGGCTGGCTCGCACGCACGATCGTCGGGGCGTGCATCGGCGTGGTGGGCGTGTGCGGCGGGCGTGGCCGCATGGTGGCGGGGCTCCCAGGACGCCGCTTGAGCGGTGGCTGGCACGGCAGGTCGGCCCACTGCGCGCGCTACCGTGCAACAGACGCCACTCCAAGGGTCACGCCTCGTGCCGGCGAGCGCATAAGGCATCGGTTGCCCTCGCGAACACGGCGGCGGTCGAACTCGGCTCCTCGACCGTCACGATTCCCACCGCCAGCGGCGGCGAAAAGCTCGCGCTGGTCCGCTCTTATCAGATACCTCCCGGTGACCCTTCATATACGCGCCTGTTGAATATCTCGTGGACGTATGACTCGGCGGTGTCGGCCGCCGCGTTCGTCGCTGCGGGTGCGCAGGCGCATGCGCAGCAGCTGCTTGATCAGCTCGCGGCGTTGCAGAACACCGACGGGTCGATCGACTATGCGTTCAACGTTTCAACCGGTGAAGGTACCCCGCTCTACCGTTCGGGCACGATCGCATGGCTGGGGCTGGCCGAGACCTCCTATGACCTCACGTTCCACACCAACCGCTACCTGGCAAGCGAGAAGCTCGCCGCCAACTATCTGCTCTCCCTCCAGGGCGCGAACGGGCTGATCCGCGGCGGCCCAGACGTCAAATGGGTCTCCACCCAACACAACCTGATCGCCTACACATTCCTCGTGCGCCTCGGCAGCGACCTCACGCAGGCCAGCGCCGGCAGCGAAGCCGCTCGCTACCAGGCCGCCGCGGCGCAGGTCGCGGCGGGCGTCGACTCGAATCTGCTCGTGCTCGAAGGCTCGACCGCGTACTTCCGCGAGGGCCTCGAAGATAACATCCAGTCGCTGGACGTCCAAGCCCTCGGCGCTGCCTATCTCGCCGGCCGCGGGGAGGGGAACCTCGGTGAACTCGTGCTCGCACACGCCCAGAGCGCATTCGCGCTCAGCGGCCGGTCGATCTCGCTTTCCCTGGAACCCGCGAGCTACAACGAAACCTACTCCTCCCCCGGCCCCTTCACAGGGTACGCACCCTATATCGGAAGCGGCGCACCAAACGTGCTGTGGTTTGAGGGGACCGCCGAGATGCGCCTCGCGACCGCGCCCTACGGACAGAGCACGAGCACACTGGAAGAAAGCATGAGCCGCTGGGAGGCCCTCACACAGAGCGAGGACGGCGCGCCGCTGCAATCAGACCAGACCGTGAACGACTCCGCCTACGGTGTCGAATACCACGTCTGGCCAGCCGCCGCGGCGGCCGCGTGGGTGATCCTCGCCCAGAGCAACCCGAAGTTCTTCGCCGCGCCGCTGCCGCCCGGCACCACGCAGGTCACCGAATGGAGCAAGGTTCGTGGCGGCAACCTGATCACGACCACCAGCACTGGGACCGTTGAAATGATGACCGTTGGCGGTGAGCGGCGTGTGCTGGCAGGCTCTGCGAGTGGCGCCAACTACACCGTGACGACCGATGCGACGCTCTATGCCGGGGAAGGCTTCGGGATCTGGCTGCGTGCGAACAAGGAAGCGAGCACCGCCTATAGCGTGCAGGTCGACCACAGCTACAACGGCGGGCGGATCATCCTGCGCGAGCGCCAGGAAGAATTCGAGCTCTCCGGGCCGCTC
>JBEKYV010000367.1:0-4059 GCA_049510515.1 Solirubrobacteraceae bacterium
GGCCACAAATCCGCCGCCACGATCGACACCACCCGAGCCTTCAAGGACCTCGGCTTCGACTCACTCGGCGCCGTCGAGCTCAGAAACCGCCTCCAACAAGCCACCGGACTCAAACTGGCGACCGCGCTGATCTTCGACTACCCGACACCTTCGCTGTTGGCCGAGTACCTCTACCAGCAGGCCGCAGGGAGCGAGCCGACCTCGACGCTGACGCTCCCGGCCGCACGCCACGACGAGCCGATCGCGATCGTCGGCATGAGCTGCCGCTACCCAGGCGGAGCCTCCTCCCCCCAACAGCTTTGGAACCTCGTCGCCTCAGCGAACGATGCGATCGGCGAGTTTCCCGATGATCGCGGTTGGGATCTCGAGCGGCTATATCACCCTGATCCCGACCACCCCGGGACCTGCTACACCCGCCACGGCGGGTTTCTCGAGGATGCCGCCAGCTTCGACGCCGCGTTCTTCTCGATCAGCCCGCGCGAGGCACTCGCGATGGACCCCCAGCAACGCCTGCTGCTCGAAGGCGCATGGGAGGCACTCGAGCACGCCGGAATCAACCCCACAACCCTGCGCACCACCAACACTGGCGTCTTCACCGGCGTCATCTCGTCCGACTACGGCTTCACCGAGCGCGACCGCCCGGCACTGGAGGGATTGCGCCTGACCGGCAGCACGGCCAGCGTCGCATCAGGGCGGATCGCCTACAGCCTCGGCCTAGAGGGTCCCGCGGTCAGCGTCGACACCGCGTGTTCCTCCTCACTGGTGGCGATCCACCTCGCCTGCCAGGCGCTACGCCAAGGCGAATGCGACCTCACTCTCGCCGGCGGCGCGACCGTGCTGGGCAGCCCTGGAGTGCTAGTCGACGCCTCACGCCAACGCGGCCTCTCAGAGGACGGGCGCTGCAAGGCGTTTGCCGCCGATGCGACCGGGACTGGCTGGGGTGAGGGCGCCGGCCTCGTGCTGCTGGAGCGCCTCTCCGACGCGCAGCGCAACGGACACCGAATCCTGGCGCTCATCAGAGGCAGCGCGATCAACCAGGACGGAGCGAGCAACGGCTTGACCGCCCCCAACGGTCCTGCGCAGCAGCACGTGATCACTCAGGCGCTCAGCAACGCTGGACTAACGCCCGCCGATATCGACGCCGTTGAGGCACACGGCACCGGGACGGCGCTCGGGGACCCGATCGAGGCCCAAGGACTACTGGAGACCTACGGCTCCCGGCGAACGGATACCCCGCTGTGGCTGGGATCGCTGAAGTCGAACGTCGGCCACACCCAGGCCGCCGCCGGAGTCGGCGGGCTGATCAAGATGGTCGAAGCGCTGCGCCACGAAACGCTGCCGCAGACGTTGCACGCGCAAGTACCCTCACCGCACATCGACTGGTCGGCAGGAGTCGCGCTACTCACCCAAGCCGTCCCCTGGCCGCGCTCGCAACGCACTCGCCGAGCGGGCATCTCGTCGTTTGGGATCTCGGGCACCAACGCCCACCTGATTATCGAGGAACCACCGCTGCCCGAACAACCGTCGCCCGAGCTGCCCTCGCCGAACGGTAAGGGGGCGAGTTGTCGCGCTTCTGCGACCGCCGCCGAGCCGGTGCCACTGGCGTTCGCGCTCTCGGCTGCAACCCCCGACGCGCTTCGCGCGCAGGCGCTGCGGCTGCGCTCGCACCTGGACTCCCAGCCACAACTCGCCCTCGCCGATGTCGCAGCGACGCTGGCCTTACGTCGCGCGGACCTGGAGTTCCGCGCCGTGGTGATCGCATCGGAGCGCAGCGAACTATCAGCCTCACTGCAGGCGCTCGAGCGCGACGAGCCCACGCGTGGGCTGATCAGCGGAAGCGCACGCGGTGGTCGTCGAGCAGCCTTCATGTTCCCCGGCCAGGGTGGCCAGTGGCACGGGATGGCGCTCGCGCTGTGGGACGCCTCACCACTGTTTGCCGAGCAAATGACGGCCTGCGAGGCGGCGCTCGCACCCCATTGCGAGTGGTCGCTGCGCGACGTTCTCGCTGGCAGCGCCGGCGAGCCCGGCCGCGAGCGACTGGACATGATCCAACCAGCGCTGTTCGCGGTCATGGTTTCGCTGGCCGCGCTCTGGCGCTCCTACGGGGTTCAGCCAGCGGCCGTCGTCGGGCACTCACAAGGCGAGGTCGCGGCAGCCTACGTCGCCGGCGCCCTGTCGCTCGATGACGCGGCCGCGATCGTCGCGCTGCGAAGCCAAGCGCTCACCCATCTGGAAGGGCAGGGCGGCATGGTCAGCATCCGCCACCCCGCCGCCCAGGTAACGGCCGACATCGAACCGTTCGGGCAGCGACTCGCGCTCGCGGCCATCAACGGACCCTCAGCGGTCGTCGTCGCCGGCGACCTGGACGCGCTTGCAGCGCTGGTCAGCCGCTACCGGGACGAAGGCATACACGTGCGAGAACTCCCGGCTGATGGTGCCGGGCACTCCGCCCAGGTCGAGCCGGCACGCGATTACGTGGGGAGCGTGCTCGACGCGATCGAGCCGCGCGCGTCGACGATCCCGTTCTACTCAGCGACCATCGGTGGCGTACTCGACACCACAGAGCTGACGCCTGCCTACTGGTACCGCAACATGCGAGACACCGTCCGCTTCGACCAGGCAACGGGCGCGCTTATCGACGACGGCATCACCGCGTTGATCGAGGTCGGCCCGCACCCGGTGCTAGCGATCGGCGCGCAGGAAACGATCGACTCGATCGGCCGCGAGGGCGACCCGATCCCCGTCATCGGCACCCTCAGACGGAGCGAAGGAAACCTCGACGACTTCCTTTGCTCGCTCGCCCACGCGCACGTAAACGGTCTCGACATCGACTGGGCAGCGCAGTCCGGCGATCGCGAGGTCGAGCTCGTCGACCTTCCCACCTACGCATTCCAGCGCGAGCGCTACTGGCTTAGCGGTTCGGCGCGCCCAGGCGACGCGCGGACGCTGGGTCAGGTCAGCACCGGCCACCCCCTGCTCGGCGCGGCACTTGACCCCGCCGAGGCCCAGGGCGGCACGATCCTCAGCGGGCGCATTTCGTTCGCCGAGGAGCAATGGTTCAAAGATCACGCGGTGATGGACACCCTCCTGCTACCGGCAGCCGCGTTCGTCGACCTGGCATTCGCCGCCGCCCAGCGGGGCAGCGCCGGCCAAATCAGCGAGCTGACCTTTGAACAACCCCTGACCTCCGATGCCGACGGCGTCATTCAACTCCAAGTAGCAGTGTCGGCCGCTGACGAAACCGGTGAGCAGCAAATCGCCATCTACTCGCGTCCGCAGGCCCCCGAGGGCGAGCCGCTCGGCGCTTGGACTCGCCACGCTACAGGACTGCTGGGCAGACCCGACGCGGAGCCACAGCTGGAGCGCGCCGGGCCGCAGCAGTGGCCGGACGCCCGCGCCGAGGAGATCGACGTAGCGTTTTTCTACGACCGGCTGGCCGAGGCCGGCTACGACTACGGCCCGGCGTTCCAGTGCCTGCGACGGGCGTGGAGAGCGGGCGATGACCTCTACGCCGAGATCGCGCTCGGGCAGGAGCAAGCGTTCGACGCCGCTCGCTTTGCGATACACCCGGCGCTACTCGACGCGGCGCTCCACACGCTGGTTCTCGCGGCATGGGAAAGCCACCAGGTGGGCACGATCGTCGTCCCCTTCTCCGTGCGCGGCGTACGCCTCACGACCCCCGGAGCCTCGACGCTGCGCGTACACATGAAGGTTGGCCCCGACGGGGAAGCCAGTTTCGAAGCGTTCAGCGACGACGGGGAGCCGGTCATCAGCATCGACTCACTTGTGCGCCGCCCAATCGACCCGCGCCAGATCACACGCTCCGCTCGCACAGCCCGGAAAGGACTCTACGTCGTTACCTGGAGCGAGCTGCCGGTGATCTCGCCAAACGGATCGACGCCCACCGTCGCGGTGCTTGGCAGCCCCCCGAAGCTCCCGGCCAGCGGGGATCAGCTCCCCAGCCACCACGACCTGGCGGTCCTACAGGACGCGGTGGCGCACGGTGCGCCAGCACCCGACCTGGTCCTCGTTAGGGCAACGGAGCTACTCCAGGCGATC
>JBEKYV010000368.1:0-7143 GCA_049510515.1 Solirubrobacteraceae bacterium
GTGGACGAGGGCGAGGGGCCGCTGCTGCTGATGCTGCACGGCAACCCCACCTGGTCCTTCGTCTACCGCGAGGTGATCGCCGCGCTGCGGGGGGACTTCCGCTGCGTCGCGCTCGACTACCCCGGCTTCGGCCTCTCGACCGCCGTCGGGCTGATGGCGGCGATCGTGGTGCTGCTGATCACCTTCGGCTCGCTGCTGGCGATGGGGCTGCCGATCGTGACCGCGCTGTTCGGCCTCGGCACGGGCCTCAGCGTGATCGCGCTGTTCACGCACGTCGTGGACACCCCCAACTTCTCCTCCGAGCTCGCCGCGATGATCGGCCTCGGCGTGGGGATCGACTACTCGCTGTTCATCCTCACCCGCTACCGCGAGGCCTACGCCGGCCCCGGGCCCACCCACGGGAACGTCAAAGAGTCGGTGGTGCAGGCAATGGACACCGCCGGGCGCGCCGTGCTGTTCGCCGGCACAACCGTGGTGATCGCGCTGCTCGGGATGATGCTGCTGGGCGTCAACTTCCTCTACGGCGTGGCGATCTCCGCGTCGATCGGCGTGCTGCTGGTGATGTTCAGCGCGCTCACGCTGCTGCCCGCGCTGCTGACGTTCGCGGGCGCCCGCCTGACGAAGCCGAGCCGGCGGATGCGTCGGCGCGCGCGCAGGGAAGCCGAAAGCGGCGAGCCCGCGGCCCCACGCGAGGGAGGGTGGCAGCGGTGGAGCAACTTCGTGGGGCGCCATCCCCACCGGGTGGCAATCCCCTCGGCGCTGATCATGCTCGCGATCGCCGCTCCCGCGGTCGCGCTGCGGCTGGGATCCAGCGACGCCGGCAACGATCCCACCAACACCACCACCTACAAGGCCTACCACCTGCTGGCGGAGGGCTTCGGCGAAGGCTTCAACGGACCCCTGCAGGTCGTCGTGAAGCTTCCCCACCGCGACGACCCAAGCGCCCTGCACGAACTGCAGGGCGCGCTTGCCTCGGCGAGCGGCGTCGTCTCGGTCACCCCGCCGCGTCTGAACCCGACGGGGGAAGTGGCGACGTTCTCGGTGTATCCGAGCTCCTCGCCCCAGGCGTACGCCACCACCGTGCTGGTGAAGGATCTGCGCGAACACGTGATCCCGCCGGTCGCCGCAAGCACCGGTGTGGTCGCCTACGTCGGCGGCGTGACGGCCGGCAGCGTCGACTTCGCAACGGTGCTCGCCCACAAGCTGCCGCTGTTCATCGGCGTGGTGGTGCTGCTCTCCGCGCTGCTGCTGATGGTGGTGTTCCGCTCGCTGGTGATCCCGCTGCAGGCGGCCGTGATGAACCTGCTCAGCATCGGCGCCTCGCTGGGCGTGATCGTGGTGATCTTCCAGTGGGGCTGGTTCCCGGGGCTGCTGGGGGTCAGCCCGGGCCCGATCGAGTCATTCATCCCGGTGATGCTGTTTGCGATCGTGTTCGGTCTCTCGATGGACTACGAGGTGTTCCTCGTCTCGCGCATCCACGAGCAGTGGACCCACACCCACGACAGCCGCCGCGCGGTCGGCGAGGGCCTCGCGCTGACCGGCCGCGTGATCACCGCCGCCGCGGCGATCATGGTGTGCGTGTTCCTCTCCTTCGTGCTCGGCGAAGACCGCGTGATCAAGGAGTTCGGCCTCAGCCTCGCCAGCGCCGTATTCCTCGACGCGCTGATCGTCCGCTGCATGCTGCTGCCCGCCCTGCTGCACATCGTCGGCCCGCGCGCGTGGCGCTTCCCCGCGTCGCTGGACAAGCGGCTGCCGCGCCTGAACATCGAGGGCACCTCCGCGCGCGCGCTGCCCGCCGAGGAGCAGGAGCTCGCGCTGAACGGCTCAGCCCGCAGCCGCGAGAAGGTCGGCTAGGAGGCGCAGGAGTTGCAGGCGCCGTGCAGCACGATCTCGTGCTCTGACACCGCCAGCGGCACGCGCTCGCTGAGCTCGTCGATCGCTCGCTCCAGCGCCTCGTCGGCGAACGGCATCACCATGCCGCAGGTGTCGCACACAAGATGGTGGTGGTGGTCGCCCTGCGCGTCGCGCGAGCGCTCGTAGCGCACCACCCCCTGGCCGGTTTCCACCCGCGCCACCACGCCGGCGCCGACGAGCTCGTCGAGGATCCGGTAGACGCTCGCGCGGCTCACCGGCCGCTCGGAGCGCGCGCGCAGCTCCTGTTCGATCTCGGTGGCGGTGAGCGCACAGCTCTGCTCCCCGAGCAGCAGCAGCAGCGCGTGGCGCGCGGCGCCACTGCGACGGCCGGCGGCGGCCAGCGCCGCTTCGGCGCGGGTGGCCCAGGAGTTGGCGGAAACCTCGGCTGAGAGGTCCCCTGTCGGGCGAGGCGAAGTATCGGCGGGGGCGGTGGTCATCTCTCGATGGTATCCACCGCAGCCGACCGCACGCCCCGCGCACCGTCCACGCGCGCCCCATCCCACAGCGAAACCCCGCAGTAGCCGGCGATCGCCACCAGGATCACGGCGCTGCCGGGAGGCACCGTCCCGACCAGATCGGCGAGCGCCAGTCCCACCCACATCGCCAGCAGCGCGATCAGCGCCGAGAGCGCCAAACCGCGGTAGGGGTTGGCGGTCAGCCGCAGCGCGGTGCCGGCGGGCGCGGCGAGCAGCCCCAGCAGCAGCAGCGCCCCCACCGCCTGCGTGGCCTCGGCCGCGTCGAGGCCGAGCAGCCCGAGGAAGACGAGCCCCAGCGCCCTCACCGGCACCCCCCGGGCGAGCGCCAAAGGCGCGTCGATCGAGGCGAGCAGCAGCGGGCGCGCGATCGCCAGCAGCGCGACGGCGAGCGCCACGCCGATCAACGCCGCCAGCTGAGCCTCGCCGGCGGTGAGCGAGAAGATCGAGCCGAACAGCGTGCGCGCGGCGATCGTCCCGTTGGCGCCGGAGGCGCCGGTGTTGAAGATGTCGAGGAACAGCACCCCGAGGCCGAGCACCCACACGAACACCATCCCGATCGTCGCATCGTCGGCCTGCGCGCCCGCCCCACGCGCGCCGCCGGCGATCCCCAGCGCGAGGGCGACTGCCACCGTGGCGGCGAACAGCCCCACCCGCAGGTCGAGGCCGGCGGCGGCCGCCGCCAAAGCGCCCGTGAACGCCACATGGGAGAGCGCGTCGCCGGCGAACACCTGCACGCGCAGCACCACGAAGTAGCCGATCAGGCCGCTCGCCACGGCGATGCAGGAGCCCCGGCCGGGTCGTTGGTGAAGTAGGAGAGGCCCAAGCCCACCCACGCGATCACGAGTCCCAGCAGCACGCTCAAAGCCAGGCCGAGACCGACGCGCGGGGTCAGCTCGCGTGCGATCGCCGCGGGTGCGAGCAGCAGCGCGAAGACCAGCAGCACGCCCGTGATCTGCGCCGTGGCGGCGACCGCCAGCCCGAGCACGAACAGGAACGCCACCGAGAGCACACCCACCGGCACGCCGCCGGCGGCGGCGAGCGAGCGATCGACGGAGGCGAAGAACAGCGGGCGCCCGACGATCGCGAGGAACGCGATCGCGCACACCCCGACGATCGCCAGCGTCAGCACCTCGCCCCGGGTGACGCCGAGGATCGAGCCGAACAGCAGCGTCTCCAAGCTCTCGAGCACGCCGCCGTAGAGGCTCAGCAGCAGATACCCGACCGCGAGCGCGCCGGCGCCGACCATCCCCACGACGGCCGACTGCCGGCTGAGGCTGCGCGGCCGGCCCCGGCGCGAGGAGCCCGCGATGAGGAGCGCGCCAACGCCGCAGAAGGCGAAATAGCCCCACGCCAGCGGCAGGCCGGCAAGCGCCGCGGCGGCCGCCCCCGGGAAGGACATCATCGAGAGCGTATGCCCCGCGAAGGTCTCGGCGCGCACCACCATGAACCAGCCGACCGCCGCCGCGGTGACCGCCACGATGCCGGCGGCCTGCAGCGCATTGACCATGAACTGGTAGGCCAGCAGTTGGTGGACGTCGGAGTAGAGGTTGAAGGTGAGATGGGGGCTCATCGGGGATCACGCGCGCACGTCGCCTGCACCCCGGCCAGGTGGGTCGCTGGGCCTCCGTGGGCGGCCGGGCCACGATTTCCGCGGTTGGTGGGGCAATCCGGGCTGGCTCATCGCAGCACGTGACGCGGGCCGTGAACGTGGGGCGCTTCGGGCTGCCCAACCACCACGAGGCGACCGTCGGTCGTGCGCAGCACCTCGATCGGGGCGCCGTACAGCCGGCTGAGCGTGTCGCTCGTGACGACCTCCTCCACCGGGCCCATCGCGGCGTGCCCGCCCGCCAGGTAGAGCACGCGATCGACGTATGGCAGCAGCGGGTTGACATCGTGCGCCACCAGCAGCACCGTCACCCCCGCGGAGCGGCAGATGCCCTGCACGAGGGCCGCCACCGCCGCCTGGTTGGGAAGGTCGAGGCCGTCGAGCGGCTCGTCGAGGATCAGCATGCGCGGGTCGTGCACGAGCGCCTGGGCGATCAGCAGCCGCTGCTGCTCGCCACCCGAGCACTCGCCGATCGGCCGCTCCGCGTAAGCACCGGCGCCGACGCGCTCGATCGCCTCCCGCACGCGCTCGCGGGCCTCGCGGGCGCGAGCGCCAAAGCGCCCCGCGGCCGGCAGTGGCAGGCCCCAGCGGTGGCCGTCGAGGCCGAGGCGCACCATGTCCACGCCCCGCACCCGCGTGCCGGCGTCGAACACGCGTCGCTGCGGCAGGTAGCCGATCCGCTCGTTGTGCGCACCGGGGGGGCCGCCGAGCACCTGCGCGCGGCCGCGATCTAGGCGCAGCAGGCCGAGCAGGACATTGAGCAGCGTCGACTTGCCGGCGCCGTTGGGGCCGAGGACCGCCACGAACTCGCCCTCGGGCACGAGCAGGTCGACCTCGCTCCAGATCGTGCGCCCGCCGAGGCGCACGGCCGCGTCGCTCAGCTCGACGGCCGCGTCCACTACCGCCCCGTCGCCTCGTGCAAGGCCCGCTCGAGCCCTTCGAACTCCGCGACCTGCCACTGCTCGAAGCTGTCGCTGGCAGGCGAGAGCGTCTCGGTGACGGTCGCGATCGGGATCTGTGCGGTGCGCGCCAGTTCGTTCACGCGCTGCACGTCGGGGGTGACGTTCTGGCTGTTGAAGACCCACACCGCGATCTTGTGGTGTTCGGCCTGGCTGTCCACCGTGCGCTTGTCCTGCGCGGTCACTTCGCTGCCCTCGGCGATCGCCTTTGCAAAGCTGTAGGGGGTTTCGAGCCTCAGGCCGAGGTTTTCGCCGAGGCCCTGGAAGATGCTCTCGCTGTAGCCGACCGGCGTGCCTGCGTAGCGTTCGCGGATCTGGCGGCGCAGCTGGTTGTAGCGGGCGAGGCCCTGCGTTTCAAAGGCGTATTGACGCTGTTCGAAGTAACCCCTGGCGCCCGGATCGAGGCGCTCGTAGTCGTGGGCAATCTGCTTGACAACCGCGTACACATCGGCGGGGAAGTACCAGCGGTGGGGGTTGTCTCCATCCTGCAGCCCGAGCAGCTGGCCGACGTCCAGCGTCACACGCCCGTTCAGCGGGCTGGCGGCGAGCAGCTTCGTGGCCCATTCGTCGTAGCCGACCCCGTTGACGATCGCCAGCCGCGCGCCCGCCATCGTGCGCGCGTCTTCGGCCGTTGGCTCGTAGCTGTGGGGATCGGTCGCGGGGTTGACGATGATGCTCCGCACCTGCACGCGCTCGCCGCCGAGCTGCGCCGCGATCGAGCCCCAGAAGTTCTCGGCGGCCACCACCTCGAGCCTGCCGCCGCTGCCCGCCGCGGTCCCTTCGCCCTGGCCGCAGCCGGCGAGCAGGAGTGCGACACCGGCGAGCAGGAGGACAAGCCATCTCATTTTCGGCACCCTACCATAATAAGATTGAGTCTTGTTCTTATTTGGTTAGGGGCGTAAAAAAGAGCAACGGGCCCCAGCCTCCAGTCCGAGCAACCGGTCATCCCAGCGGGGCCTGGGGTTGAACACTTCTTTTTTGCCCCCTACCAAATGAGATTGAGTCTCGTTCTTATTTGGTTAGGGCCCAAAAAGAAGCAAACAGCAACACCCCCTCCTCCCCCCTCTCACCCGTCGGGCAGCTCCAGCTCCAGCAGTTCCTTGCCGCCCGCGTGCTCGACCTGCAGCGTGGTGTGCTCGACGCCAAAATGCTCGACCAGCAGCTCGCGCAGCGCCCGCCCCGCCGCGTGGCAGTCGGCCTCGGGCGCGACAAGCACGTGCGCAGAGAGCGCGGGGAAGCCCGCGGATAGCTCCCACACGTGCAGGTCGTGGACCTCCACCACGCCAGGGTGGGCCGCCAGCGCGTGCCCGATCTCCTGCGGGTCAAGGCCCGGCGGGGCGGCCTCCAGGAAGATCCGTCCCGAGGCGCGCAGCAGGCCCACGGCGGAGCGCAGCATCAGCGCGGCGATCGCCAGCGAGGCGATCGGGTCGGCCCGCTCGAAGCCCGTCAGCAGGATCACCCCCCCGGCGAGCGCCGTGCCGATGAACGCAAACAGGTCGGTGATGATGTGCTGGAAGGAGCCCTCGATGCTCATGTGCGACTCGCGCCCCGCCCCCGCCAGCGCGGCCGTCGCGGCGCCGTTGACCGCGATCCCCGCCAGCGCCACCCCCACCACCGTCCACGCCGATACCGCCGGCGGGGAGATCAGCCGCCCCACGGCCGAGTAGAGGATCAGCGCGGCCAGCACCAGCAGCGTGATCCCGTTGGCCTGCGCCGCCAGCGCCTCCACGCGCAGAAAGCCATACGTCATCGCTCCCCGCGCCGGGCGCGCCGCAAGACGCAGTGCCACCAGCGAGAGCCCGAGGGCGGCCGCGTCGGTGAGCATGTGTGCGGCGTCGGAGATCAGCGCCAGCGAGTGCGACAGCACCCCCGCCACGACCTCGACCGCCATGAACCCCAGGATCAGCGCCAGCGCCGCCCCGACGCGGCGCGCGGAGGCCGGCGGGGCGTGCAGCGAACCGTGTGCGTGCCCGGCGTGAATCGGCCTCAGCTCGGGCCGGCGGGCGGAGACGCGGAGGCCGCCTCACCGCCGGGGCCTTCCTCCTCCAGCGTGCGGCGGCGGCCGATCAACAGCACCACCAGCACAACCACGATCACAACGATCAGCACACCGCCCGCGATGTAGCGGAGTTTGTGGTGGGTCGTTGTCGATTTTGGTTTCGCCGTGGCGATCGCAAACGAGGAGCCG